>JAFDHR010000262.1 GCA_019308645.1 Deltaproteobacteria bacterium | reverse complement strand
TTAGACATATCTTTATACCTCAATAAAAGAACTTTTTTGACAGCCTTTTTCAGGCAAAGATAGACCCATCATCGCTATGAATCCTTCTGCCTCATAAAATCTTTTATGTTTACAATCTTTGGTGTATCTTTTTTTTTCAGTTGCCCGCTCCTGATTTTTTTAATCTTCTCTATATATTCCTGTAATTCTGAATTATTTTCCAAGATTTCCCCAATTTGATTCTCAAATTCCTTTAAAGAACTCTCAAGCTCATCCATGCCAATAGAAAAGGCAAAGAAAGAGGCCAGAAGTTTAACAATCCTAATTACTACCTTAAAATTTGTACCCCTCAAATATAATGGTGAACGGCCCCAAAGCCCAATAAATGGGTAGCTTTCTTTTTCTGCCTTCTGCATAATAAGGGCATGTATCCCAGAGGGACCCTCATATTCAATCAGAGGAATATCGTTTTTGATAAAAACAGCTTTCCAGTCCCCAAAAGGATAAACTCCGGAGACTACAGCCTCAGTATGAAGGACATCATCATACATCCCTCCAAGGCTGACAATAAGAGAAACACCCCATTGTTTGCATAAATGAAACAGGACCTGAATAAACATAGACCATCTATAGTCTGGCTCTTGAGCCTTTAAGAAAATAAGGTCATTTTTCCCTTCCTTGTTAGGCCAAAAATAAAAAGATATCTTTTTTAAGACCAGACCATGAAGCCTTCCTTTCTTGATAGTAACTACTGGTCTGTTTTGGGTAAACTGGTAAAAATAGTCGGGATCTATCTCAGCTATCAATGTAGCCTTCTTTTTCTGAATAATATAATCTATCGACTTCAGGGCAACATTGCCAGCATTTGACCAGTCTCCAAACCCAATAATAAGCACAGGATCATGGAGTGGGGGCATTTGATAAAATGTAAAGAGGTCTTCAGTCATGATGTAATATTCTCCCAATACTTCTCTTATGTCAATACTGCTTTATTGATGATAATTTCTCTATCATGTCCTTCTAAGTAATTCGTACATCAAGAAAGTTATTTAAAAGGATTAACCCAAATCCCTGGACCAATACCGCTGACTGACAACTAACTACAAATATTGCCTTTATAAAATGAATTTATTTTTTCTACAATATATTCAATCTGCTCATATTTTAACTCCGGGTAAATTGGTAAGGCAAGGGCCTTTGCTGCAGCCTCAATGGAAATAGGACAATCCTCTGGGCGGTAACCCAAGTATTGAAAACATTCCTGAACATGAAGTGGAACTGGATAATAAATCTCGCACCCTATTCCCTGATTGACTAAATATTGCTTTAATTCATCTCTATTCCGATCAACCTTTACGACAAATTGGTGATATATGTGTCTACCCTTATTCTCAAAAGGAGGCCTGATCTCTTCTATACCTTTACGCGCAAACAACTCTCTATAAATGCGTGCATTCTCTCTTCTTTTTTCAGTCCACTTATCAAGATACTTAAATTTTACTAACAGAATGGCTGCTTGAAGGGCATCAAGTCTGAAATTTCCACCGATAGTTCTATGGTAATATTTTGGTTGAGACCCATGGGCCCTTATTATCTTAAGCTCTTGATATATGTTTTCGTCATTTGTAATAACCATACCTCCATCCCCAAAGGAACCAAGGTTTTTTGAGGGGAAAAAAGAAAAACAGCCATAGGTGCCCATAGATCCAGCTCTCTTAAACGATCCATCGTTAGACCCGTACTCTGCTCCAATAGCCTGAGCTGCATCCTCTATAATTACCAAATCTAAAGACTTTGCTATGGCTATAATATCTTCCATGTCTGCGCATTGCCCAAAAAGATGAACAGGCACTATTGCCTTTAAGCGCGACCTCTCTTGTGAATTCAATGTTGAAATTTTTTTCTCCAATTTCTCAGGATCAATATTATAGGTATGGGTAACTATGTCTACAAACACAGGGATAGCGCCTAACCTGGCAATTGAACCAGCAGTGGAAAAAAAGGTATAAGGAGAAGTTACCACCAGGTCTCCAGGACAAATATTGGCACTCATTAATGATATGAGTAGCGCATCTGTGCCCGACGAAACACCCACCGCATACTTGACCTGAGTGTAGGCAGCTATTTCCTTTTCCAATGCCTCGACCTTCGGCCCCAGGATAAATCTCTGCGACTGATACACCTCCATAGTGGCTGCGATGATTTCCTCTTTAATGGATTTGTACTGGGCCTTTAAATCTAAAAGCGGTATGTTCAAAAGATCCTCCTTTTATAGAATTTTAGACTTCAAAAATTTTACCTGATTTTGGTATCTGCTCAATAATTTAAGGAAGGGCATGGGTGTCTTTTTTTATTATGCCCTTCTAATCCCGCTCAGCGGGACCATGTCGTTTCAAAATTGGGTAATAGCAACTTGGCCTTAGAATCATATGCTCCGTCTATATTACCCAATTTTGAAACGACAACTAATCTTACGTTCTATGTAAGGGCATAAGCAAAAAAAGACACCCATGCCCTAAAAAAGCAATAAATTTCCACAGGATTGTGAGCAATTACCGATTTTGGGATAATATTTTGGACAAAAGGCTACGTTTCTAACTTAAGATTTGGGTTCAGGGTTCACTGTTCATAGGTTAAAAACCTCACGCGGCGCAAGCGCCTGCGCTGCGCGTTAATCCCTGAACCTTATATCCCAGCCCGAGCCCTTATGTCCAATTTTCGAGCAAGGCCCTAAAAATTAAAGGATTGCGGTCAATAAATCAATAGTTTTTATGAGGTCTGAATTTAACGGTATTGGATATTAGTTATTCACCAAGTTGGAAGCAGGCACAACCTCGGCTTCATTAGTAAGGGTCGTCTGGAAATTTTTTAATAAATCAAAGGTCTTTTTGTGAGGGTGCCCTATTCCTATAGCGCTGCCCTTATGTCTAGCCACGCTAAGCAATTTCTCCATCTGTATTTTTAAGGCATTTTCTGAGAGATGATTATCTAAGAAAATATCTCTGCTTGCTGTCCTGAGAGCCATTTTTTTTGCCACATCAAATGCCACGGTATCACAGGTCGTTCTGCTATCAATATAGTAAAGCCCTTTCTTTTTTAGCTCAGCCAAGACCATCCCCATCTTCTCCTCGTTTTTTGTAAATCTCGACCCCATATGATTATTTACACCAGCAACAAAAGGAATCTGGCTCAAATCCCTATTAAGTGTATCCAAAATCATTTTTTTATCCATAGATACCAACAACACCCCATCCCCTGGATTAATCGCAGGATAATCCATGGGTTCCATGGGGAGATGAAGCATTGTTTCTCGACCATCATTCCAGGCCTTACGTGCAATTAATCTCGTATTAGGGGTAAAAGGTAACACAGAAAAGGTGAGAGATAAATCGAGCTCCAAAAGGGCGTTTGCAAGAGAAACGTCATATCCCAAATCATCTATTATAATACCTATTTTGGGATATGGGAAACGATGAGAAAACTTTTTGTCCTTTCGCATAATTTTTAATCTGTGAGTATACAGACCTTTGCAGTACACAGAGTAGATTATTTCATTGTCTGATTTTTTATCTATAGTAATTTGCGTTGGAATTGGTAGCTTAGAAATCCTTTCTCTGATTTCCTCTCCCACCTTGAAAACAGAATACTGTTTCGGAATCCTCGCTTCTATGCTACTAAAATTCCACCTGTGTTTATCTTTCTGCCTCGGAAGAACAGATGGAAAAACTATATTTTCTTCCGGCACTCCTATTGTATAGAATCCATCAGAAATAGACTTATCTATAAGATATATGCCTCGACTTAATTGCTTGGAATAGAGATAAACCTCTTCAAATGGTAATGGAGGTCTGGATTTATCCGATATCAAAAGAGAACTTATTGCTATGATAACAATTAAAATTGCAAAACCAAGGCTAACAAGGGTGAAACTAAATCTCGTTTTTTTCTTGCGTTTTGATTTAGTCATAAAATGATATTGCACCACTATTCTTGGCAAACTCGTAAAAAGGCTCAACAACATGTCATTTCGAGCGAAGCGAGAAATCTTATCAGCATAATCCCGACAGGTCAGCGATTTTTTAGGGCTATTTGATTAGACCAATTAATTCCAGCGGAACCTGCTATTTTCTGTTATTACAGGCAAGGCATTTACATTTTATAATCAATTGTCTAATAAAAT
>JAFDHR010000261.1 GCA_019308645.1 Deltaproteobacteria bacterium | reverse complement strand
GGTGCAATCCATGGTATAGATCTAAGAGGCTTTATAGGAGCTGTTTATCAACTTTTTCCGTTTCCTCAGAGTCCTGAGGAATTCAAGCAAAAATTGGATGGAAAAGCAAATAGAGCAGTGGTAGAAAAACTACTCAGCCAATGGGGCCAACCAGCCAAGATTTTGGTGGAGGTAGAAGCCAGATTACAGAGGGTAAAAATAGCTGAACTTCTCTTTAGCAAGGCCGGCTTTCATGCGTTAGTGGCTTATGTATGGCGAGGAGGAATGCCTGGTTGGCAGGATAACCTCAGGCCGGACTATGTGAGAGAAATGAAAGATGCTATTAACACAAGTATATCCCCTATTTTTAAGGATTTTGAATTGTAAATTTGCATATGTTGTGGACCTTTTCCCTTGCCATACAAGTGCATTTTACCTATACTTTTCATAAACCAAATGGAATTCTTATCAGTATTATAACCCCTCTTTCATAACCCTTTAGGTGCAGAAAATGGGAATCAAAAAAAGGTCTTCCAAGCGCCGAAAACGAATATTCGCTAATCTTGCTGCTAACTTCAAAGAGGCTGAAAAGTGGGATCTGGATTTCTGGCAAAACCAAACCCCTGAGGAGCGCCTATCTGCGCTGGTGGCGATCCGAAGAGATGTCATGAAGGTGGAACAAGCACGTATACGGACTGATGGATCGGCAAAGGAAGAACCCTGAATATGGATACCATACAGGATTTTGAAGACATTTTGCATCTGCTGGATAAACGCAAGGTCAGGTATTTAATCATTGGAGGCCTTGCGTTTATCTATCATGCCAAACCCCGCTATACAAAGGATATGGATCTATGGGTTGATCCTGCTCCTAAAAACGTTAAACGCACAAACAAGGCCCTTGCAGAATTTGGCAGCCCTTTTGCTTTAAACCTCGAGAATGTGGAAGAAATTCTACAATTGGGGGTTGCGCCTGACAGGATAGACTTCCTGCTTCATGTGACCGGTGCAAGATTCGAGACGGCTTGGAAAAAGCGAATCAAGGGATGGTATGGTAACGCCAAGGCCAACTGGATAGACCTGGACAGTCTTATTCGCATCAAAAGCCACATAGACAACCCAAGGCATCAGGAGGATATCAGGGTGTTGCGTGAAGTAAGAAAGCGTCGGGCCAAATCCAGTCCAAAAAAGAAAAAGCATGTTTATTAGGATGATATATAGAAAAAGATTGATGCGATTATATGCTCTATTCTTGAAGATTGTGAACTATAGGCACTTTAGATCACTTTAAACTTTAGACACTTTTTAATTATTCCATGACCAAATAATTATTTGGATCAAGCCTGACTATTGCATCAGGTATATGTTTTGTGTCATGGTCCTTTAAGAGCGTTAAGAAGATTCCTGATTCAGTAGA
The DNA here is from genome assembly GCA_019308645.1 of Deltaproteobacteria bacterium. The sequence goes on along the minus strand of JAFDHR010000261.1, from coordinate 2,765 downwards.
TGATAACTGGATAATAAGGCTGAATAGGTCGTCCAGCTTGTTACATGGAAAGGGAATCCCATTTTCATTTTTCTCAGTAATATGCCTATGCGAGAGGGCTGAAAACCATACCTCGAGGTCAAATTCTTTCGCTATTTTTTTAAATCCCTCAAATATATCCCTGCCAGCTTCAGCGAAATCAACACCATCAATAATAAGGGTGTTTGGTATAAAATTAACCTCACTCACCAAATTAGCAAGGCTTTTGCGAAGCCTATCAAGATCAAAGCTTTCCTTTAAATAGGCAAAGACTATCCGGTTTTTATCCAAGCGGGCGCGAGCCTCATGTTCATTTTCCATCTCCAGGACCGTAACAAGATCGTAGAGAATAGCATTATAATGAGAGACAACTTTTTCTGGTGCATCCTTAAGGGAAACATGCACTATCTTTTCCTCACGAAAGAGCTTATCAAATGCAATATGGATGAGACATGAGGTTTTACCGACACCTGCCCGGGCTATAAGTACCCCTAAATTACCTTTGCCCAATTCTTTATAGGCTGAGCTTTCCAGTATCTTTAAAGGACTGACCTTTAAAAAGTCTTTCATGCTTCCCCCCCCTTTTTTTGGTTTTTATAATCGTTTGTTAATATCAGGGGCTGGGGAGTCCGCCTTAGGCGGATTGCACCAGCCCAATCATAAAAATAGTGCTGGACGGCTATGATTTTTTATTATATCTTAATTTTAACTCCTCTTCTACTGATGCAGGCACCTTTGAATATCTGGAAAATTCCATAGAAAATTCTGCCTTTCCTTGACTCATTGATCTCAAGGTCGTAGCATACCCAAACATCTCCGCCAGAGGAACCTCTGCCTCAACGGTTGTAAATACCCCATCTTCTGCCGAACTCATAATCAATCCCCTGCGCTGATTGATTGAAGACATGATATTCCCCTGGAACTCAGATGGACCCTCTACGGTTACCTTCATAATCGGTTCCAGTATCACAGGTTTTGCTTTAAAATAGGCCTGCTTAAAGGCACCTTTAGCAGCCTGCATAAATGCTCTTTCGGAGGAATCAACTGCATGATGTTGTCCATCATTAACCGTAATTTTTATCCTAAGAACTGGATATCCTATCAAAAGACCCTTTTTAAGACAGGATTTAAATCCCTTATCAACTGCAGGAATAAATTCAGTGGGAATGACGCCTCCTTTCACCGCACTTATAAATTCATACGTACCTTCTTTTAGGGGTTCCATAAATCCGGCAACCCGACCATATTGGCCTGCTCCACCGGTCTGCTTTTTATGAATATAATTAAACTCCACCCGCCGTGAGATGGTCTCTCTATAGGCTACCCGGGGAATCCCTGTATCCACCTCAGCCCCAAATTCTCTTTTCATTCTTTCCACATATATCTCAAGATGCAATTCTCCCATCCCGGAGATAATAGTTTGGCCGGACTCTTTATCTACCCAAGACTGAAATGTAGGATCTTCTCTGATAAATCGGCCCAAAGCTTTCGCCATATTGGTATTAGATTTATTATCTTTTGGTGATACAGTCAGGGAAATCACCGGTTCCGGAACAAAGATTGAAGTCATACTATAGTTTAAGGTACCATCAGTAAAGGTATCCCCCGAAAAACAGTCAACCCCGAAAAGGGCAACAATGTCTCCTGCATCAGCCCTTCGGATATCCTCCATTTCATCGGCATGCATACGGATGAGCCTCCCTACTTTGATCTTTTTCCTTGTCCTCGTATTTATCAGATCATCGCCTTTTTTAAGGGAACCCTGATAGATCCTGAGATAGGTGAGTTGCCCATATGGGGTTATCTCCAATTTGAATGCCAAGCTCACTAAGGGTTCATTAGGGTACGTAGAAATTGATACTTCTTTTTCTCCCTGATCCATATCCAATGCACTGTTTTTTACCTCTGCCGGCGAAGGGAGATAATTTGTAACAGCATCGAGCAGAGGCTGGACCCCGATATTTTTATATGCTGATCCAACAAAAACAGGTGTCAGCTGTCTCGAAAGTGTACCTTTCCTTACTGCCTTAATGATTAATTCTTCATTTACTCTATCTTCGAAAATTGCCTCCATCAAGTCATCTGAAAACATGGAAACAGCCTCCAGCAACTCCTCTCTTTGTGAAGTGGCTTCTTCAAGGAGGGCAGATGGAATTTCTCCTGCTTTAAGGTTTTCACCAAATGGTCCTTCAAAATAGATAGCCTTCATGGAAACCAGATCTATCACACCAGAAAAATTTCCCTCCAGTCCTATAGGTATTTGCATAAGCACAGCATTATGATTCAACTTTTCCCTGAGCTGGTCTACTACACGATATGGGTTGGCGCCTGCTCTATCACATTTATTGATAAAAGCCATTCTTGGCACTTTATACCTGTTCATCTGCCGGTCAACCGTAATTGACTGGGATTGCACACCTCCTACCGCGCACAGTACCAGTATGGAACTGTCGAGAACCCTGAGTGCACGCTCAACTTCAATGGTAAAATCAACATGCCCGGGTGTATCGATAATATTAATCTTATACCCCTTCCATTCACAGTAAGTGGCTGCAGAGGAAATAGTAATACCTCTCTCCTTTTCCAGCTCCATAGAATCCATTGTGGCACCAACCCCATCTTTTCCCTTTACCTCATGGACGGCAAATATCCTTTTTGTATAGTAAAGTATTCTTTCTGTCAGGGTGGTTTTACCTGAATCAATATGGGCACTGATACCTATGTTTCTTAAGTATTGAATATCATCA
>JAFDHR010000260.1 GCA_019308645.1 Deltaproteobacteria bacterium | reverse complement strand
GACGAAGGCTTTGAGCCAGGACCGTTTGGCTCTATATTATCAACTTGAATTCCAGGCTCTGATAGAAACTTTAGCCATATAGTCAAATGAATTAGTCCCATAAAATCGCTGACAGGTCGGGATAAACACAAGATTGCTCCCTATAGTCGAAATGACAGATTCATCCAATACGACTTTTTACGAGAACATCATTCTTAAGTCTATTCACTTTCTAATGTAGAGAAAATGTTCCAAGAGCGAAGTATCTGAATGGCCCTTCTTAATTGATTATCATTATCGATACGAGTTTGGATGCGAGACTCCTCATCTGGCACAGCCCCACTCTTTTCCGCTTCCTTTAAATCTGGAGTTTCTTTTTTGATATGGCCTTTCAAATCCATTTCTCTTATGAAAGCGGGTTTTTTTGGTTCAGCCTTTTCCTTTGGTGGTATGAAGGCAACCTTTATATCCGGCCAAATACCCCTTGCCTGTATTGATCTTCCGCTTGGAGTATAGTATATAGCAGTTGTGAGGCGCAATCCCGAACCATCTGAAAGCGGAAAAAGTGTCTGGACAGAACCTTTTCCAAAGGTAGTTGAGCCTAAAATAAGGGCCCTCTTGTTATCCTGTAAAGCCCCTGCCACTATTTCTGATGCGCTTGCACTTCCCTCATTAACCAGGACGATCATTGGATATTTTCTGGGCTTCCTATTCATATGGGCGATGCTTTTTTCTTCCTTTCTATCACGGCCTTTAATAGAAACAATCAGACCTGAATCAAGAAAGTTATCGGCTACCTTTACCGCCTGAGACAGCAGTCCTCCAGGATTATTTCTCAAATCCAAAATCAAACCCTTCAATCCATTTTTATTCTCCACATCTTCTAAGGCCTTAGAGAGTTCTTTGCTCGTATTGCCCTGAAAATTAGAAATCCTGACGTAACCTATATCGAAAGGAAGCGAAAATGAGCGAACACTCTTAATTGGTATCACATCCCTGGTTATCATAAAGTCTATCGGTTTTTCTATCTTTTTCCTCCTGATGGTGAGTTTAATCTTGCTCCCTTTAGGCCCTCGAATGAGCTTAACTGCATCCATAATGGATAACTCTTTACTTGATTTGTCTCCTATCATGATTATCTGATCTCCTGCCTTTATCCCGGCCTTAAATGCAGGTGTCCCTTCAATAGGAGAGACCACAGTAAGAACGTGGTTTCTGATAGTTATCTCAATTCCTACACCAGAAAATTTTCCTTTTGTCTCTACCATCAGTTCCTTATATTCTTCCGGGCTCATAAAAAAGGAGTGAGGATCCAGGGTCCTCACCATGCCTTTTATAGCTCCATATAGAACATCCTGGGGATCTGTGTCTGCCACATAATTTTTTTCAATCTTATCTAAGACTTCGCTCAGCACCTCTATATTCTTATATACCTCTTTTGTACCAGCCGAAATATCTTGATCACCATTGTTGATTACACACAACACTATCAAAACAATGAAAAGAGTTGTCTTGTAAAAAAAACGGTTATGTCTTGTTTTTAACATTCCCCTTCTCCTTTTCTTGAAATATATTTCCCTTTTTTACACACATTGTATCCTATTGAAGCCATCTTTTGGGGTCAAGATGATTCCTTCCTTTTCGTATTTCAAAATATACCCCTGGGCCTACCTGCCAGCCAGGATCTCCTACCACACCTATTACTTCTCCTTCTGAAACCGCCTCTCCCTTTTTCTTAACTATTTCCTCAAGGTGGGCGAAGACAGTAAAATAATGGTATCCATGGTCAATAATCAACAGCTGCCCATATCCTTTAAACCATCCGGAATAGTCTATCCTGCCAGGAAAAACCGATCTAACCGCCTCCCCTGGAGAACCTGTGATATATATTCCCTTTCTATGCATAAATGGATTAAATCCAAATTGTTTCACGTCTCTCAGTGTTTTTCCTTTTAACGGGAGGGATAATTTTCCTTTCATTTTAGCAAAACTTTCTGATAACATGCTTTTCTTTTTTTGAGTCTCTAAATGCATCATCGTCTCACTTAAAGCCCGCGTCGCCTCTTTCAATTCTTGAACCGCTTTCGCATAAAATTCTTTCTCCCTATGTGTCTTCATTAACAAAAAAACTTTTTTTTCAATGTTTTTTTCAAGTAGCGCCATCCTGTAGTTCTTGGCCTTTTTTAACTCTTCGACCTTGGCCACATTTTCCTTGAGTCTGCTTAACTCGCTCGCAACCTGTCTCATCTGCCTGTCCAAAATATCCAGCACCTGTCTATCCTGTGCCATAATAGCCTTCATATACTTTATATCCTTCTGGAATTCTTGTAGATTAGCAGAGCTCGTGAGAAGCCATACATACCCAGACCTCCCAAACTTATAGAAAGCTACTAACCGCTTTTTTAAATATGTCCTGGCAATGCTGGAAGACTCATTCAGTCTTTGAATCCTTTTCTGCCCACCCTTAATCGCGTATGAAATCTCTTTTATTCTGCTCGATAGCTCCTTTAGAGACCTCTTATGTATAACCACCTCTCTTTCCAGTCGTTCGATCTCTCCCAAGATGCCTTTTTCTTTAATATCAACACTGAGCAGTTCTCCTTGTTGTTCTAAAAGATCCTTTCCTATCTGCTGAATCTGGGAGTTATTGCTTTCAATAGGGAATCTCTCTTCTGCCCTTAAGAAATCTAAAAAGAAAAAGATGAAAATAATGGCACATAGTATAAAAAAAAGTGGTAGAAAACCTTTAACTATCTGATTCATAGTATCTGCTCAATAATTTACGGAAGGGTATGGGTGCCTTTTTTTTCTTGTGCCCTTCTAATAGGGAGCCTTGCCATGTCGTTTCAAAATTGGGTAATAGCCTCTCGGCCCTGAGACATGTCGGCGAGCCCTTCGGCTGTGAACTCAGGGCCGAACGGCTCATGTCGAGTCGCTCGAGGCCGAAGGGCAACTTGGCCTTAGAATCATATGCTCCGTCTATATTACCCAATTTTGAAATGATGACTAAGCTTATGTTATATTTAAGGGCATAAGCAAAAAAAGATACCCATGCCCTAAAAAAGCAGTAAATTTCCACAGGATTTTGAGCAATTACGATTCATAGTCTAAAAAACCGACCCAAAGATATTGTGCTCCCTATAAAACCAATAATAACACTCATAAGTAACAAGAAAAGAATAATTTGAGGGGGAAGAAAGATAATATTAAGAGAGGCAAATCCAATGCTAATGTCTATTCTGCTTATGGCTATTATATACGCTAAAAAGAGAATAAATAAGGCAACTGCACCGCCTAAAAAGCCTTGAATTGATCCTTCAATCATAAAAGGAATCTTCACAAAACGATTGGTCGCACCTACAAGCTTGAGTATTTCGATTTCTTCCTTTCGAGAATAGATAGTCAATTTTATTGTATTTGTAATGATAAAAAGGGCTGCTAAAAAAAGTAGTCCCCCAAAAATCATGCCTGCAATCTTTATTGCCTCCATGATAACCTGAAATTTTTTTATCCATTCCTGGGTGTAATGCACCTCATCAACTACAGTAATTTCCTCTAATCTTGTTTTCAATTGATACGGAAGGTTATCACCGTCTTTATCTCTCGAAAGAGTAATCTCAAGAGAAGCAGGCAAAGGATTCTGCTTGAAACCATCAAGCAGCCCAGCCTTGTCTCCTAGCTTTCTTCTAAGACTCTTCATAGCATCATCCTTGGAAACAAACTGTTTAATAGTCACCCCTGGGAACAGAAGTAATTCTTTTTTTATATTTTCAATTACAGCACTGTCTGGCTCCTCTTTGAAATAAATAGACATGGTCAACGTTTTTCCCTGCTTCTCTGTCCAATGATTTATGTTTACAAAAATAAGAATAAAAGCATAAAAGATGAGGAATGCTATGGACATTGTGCCAATACCTACCAGGTGGACTAATCGATTCTCACGAATGTTTGCCATAGCCTTCCTGATAAAATAATGAAATAGTGTAATCTTCATTTATGCTATTCTACCCTTATTGAGAGTTACTATTCTTCTGGTCGTGTCCTTTAACAACTCCTTACTGTGTGTTGCTACGAGTACTGTTGTGCCCCTAATATGTATCTCTTTTAAAAGAGCCATTATCTCCATGGTTAAATCAGGGTCAAGATTTCCAGTTGGTTCATCAGCCAAGAGAATCAAAGGATTA
>JAFDHR010000259.1 GCA_019308645.1 Deltaproteobacteria bacterium | reverse complement strand
CAGTTAAAAATTTAAAAGCATATTCAAATTCGGGATCATCACTTTTGTTTAGCAAGTTTAAAAACAGCTCGCGTCGTGGAAATGCTAAGTCATTATCCCATCTTTTCCTCGGTAGTTTATATGCGTAGCTACCTTTAAGCCCTACATATAGTGATGTCAAGCGTTGTTGTCCATCTAAAATCGCTGTTATTTCATCATCGCCAGAAACATTTGCCTTTGGATTATGTGTGTTGTCCCTTTCATGATATTCCCTCAATAATTCATAAAATGCATAGTCTTTAACTTTATCTTTCTGAACCTTCCAAAATAAAAATGAGCCTATGGGATAATCCCTCATTAATGAATCGAAAAGCCTTTCAATCTGATATGTGGTCCATATGAATTCACGCTGTATCGAAGGCAGTAGATACTTTTTTCTGTGAATATCCTCAATTATCTCTGCTATGATTTTAGCTGTTTCATAAGACATGATTCTTCTCCCTGACGATAAATTGAAAAAATTCTGGGGGTTGAATTGGACTACATTAATGATACTGCATACCATAAACCATCTGCTAAAATCAAACTCGAATCATGTTCGTGAGCGGAAAGTCGCACTGGAATGAAATAAGATATCTTTTCCAACGTACCTGACCATAGGGGACGCTACAGCAATGTAGGTATGGGGCGCCGTAAGAAAGTTCAGACAGATGATCGAATACCATATATATTCTGGAACTGGAATTGAGTCCCAAAGAACTTCGTTAAAGCTGAGTGCGGCTGATAAAAAAAATCTATGAGGTTAATCCCTTTTGCTGACCCATTTGCCAGGGTTAAATGCCGATAATTGCTTTAAATGAAACTTCGTGTAAATTCCTTTAACCTGTTTTATCTGCTATTAAAACGTAATCGTTTAAAACTTGTAATATGATCAAAAAGGCAAAAAGAATCTAATGGTGATACTTAATGACACTACCAGGATATCATCATACCGAAAAATTCAAGATTTGTCTGACTTAGATCATTTTTAATAAATTTTGAGTCCAATCCACTCAAACAACACCGAGAATCACTCATCATGAGATAGACTGAGCTTGCAAGGAAATTAGAAGTTTATCCGAACACGATATCCCGCATTGAATCCAGCATGCCTTTTGGTTTATAAGTTACTTCCTTTTCTTTGATGAAGGCCTCTGAGCGAGCGCGCTTCCAGCTGCGGATTTTGATGCCTTGCTGGTCCTTCCGTCCCTCAAGACTTTTGATGCAGCGCTTGCAGCTTTTTTTGAAGTCTCCCTTTTAGGAGCCTTCGTTTGGGATAAGGCGCTCCCTGCTGCTGATTTGGACTTCCGGCCAGTTGATTTGTTCCGAAGCGTCTTTGACGCTTTGCTTGCAGCTTTCGGTCTTGTAACTTTCGATTTTGCCATTTTTTAATCTCCTATTTTTTCGGTTTTGAGAAAAGGGGCAACAGAAAAAAATGATTAAACTCAGTGCAAGCGAGAATTATTTGCTCTTGCACTCATTACACTGTTCTTTTGAAGGCCGGGTATTTGTTTTTTTCCAACCCGGTCCGGGGTAATGGTTCTTTGAACATGAGGTTTCCCAGTGATAAGTATCAGACCCCTCTTTATGGTAGTATGGTGCTGATGGTGTTGACATTATATCACCTCCTTTATAAGTTATTTAAAAACTTGGTCTCGTTGCCCCATTTTGCACCTCAAATTTTATTGCCGATGACTTTCAGTTTTTTGCATACAAATGTAAAAATATTTGCTTGAAAGTGAAAAAAATGACGAGAAAGCGATATTGATCGGCATGTACTAACAAAACAACCTTTCAATATGTAGGAATCTGTGCCATGGCCAAACATTCACCGAGATATGATCCTTCTATTAGAGATGAGCTTGATAAAGCGGATTGGTATTCCGTTTTCCCGGCTGTTCTCAAGTATGCACGTTGGAGAGCAAAAAAGTTTAAGTATTTAGGATATAGAGTAGAACCCGAAGAATTGGTTAATGAGGCTATTGCCCGTGCCTATGGAGTCGGAACGAGGGGCACTAATCGAAATTGGAACAAAGATAAATACCCGAAACTCGAATACTTTTTAATAAGTATTATAAGTAGCATGACCAGTCACGAGGCTGGCCAAGTATCAAATTTTCCCGAGGATTCGGTTTTTAATGAGAATGGAACCCCTAAAGACAAAAAAATAATTAAATCAGCAGAAACATATGATAAAATTACAATACCACAAACTCCTGAAGAGCAGGTTCTGGAACATGAAAAGGTTAAACCACTTTTAGACAAACTTGATTCAATTGCGTTGGAAGATGATGATTTGGGGATGGTTATATTATGTATTCAGGATGGAATCGGACGGCCAAGGCATATTGCTGAGGAGACCGGTTTTGATTCAAAAAAGGTAAACCATATATTGAGGAAGTTAAGAAACCGACTGAAAGATTTCAAACTTAAATCAGAAAGTCTATCTACAATAGAAAGGTAGGAATAATGGGCATAAATGAAAAAGAAAAACATATGATGATCTTGGATGCGTTGACCGATGCCCTGGGACGAAGCGAAGACCAAAGCGCCGAAGAAATAAAAGATGAGCTTCGAGAGGAAGGGGTTGATGTTGATTCTTCCATGGACCGGCTAAAAAAAATTCAGCAGAAGATTTCCATGGAAGCGAAAAGGAGCGCCCTCGATACTGCCATGGAAAAAAGGCTTGAATTCGAAAAGAAACGCCCGGATATAGTCGGTAAATTCGTAGGCTGGACAAGAGAACAACTCCTAGATAGATTCAATGAACTGATTGAATTATCCGAGCTCAACTTTGGAATAGCACATAGGGATCTCGAATCAAAAGAAACCGAAGACATTAAGTCGATCCTTGAAGACCTTGAGCTGGCCTATTATCGCCAGAAATTGGAAAAGGACAGAGATGACAAATGACCTAAACTTTAAGCTCCTACGTGCAGAAAAGTTAGCCTCAGAAATCATCGAGAAATATGGAATCGACTCCCCAGAACATTTAAGGGTAAGAGACATAGCTTTCGAGGAAAAGGCAACTGTTGTCGAAGAGAAAATTGCCAGGGCCGCAGCCAGTATTGTAAGGACAGGTGAATATGCTACAATTAGAGTCCCGCCAACCGATACTCCAGAGCGTAAAAGGTTCAGTATAGCTCATGAGGTGGGTCACCTAAAGATGGGCCACATTCAAACAGTTCAGCGGATTTGTACTCAGGGGGACATGAGGACCTGGCACAAGTCCAACCAGGAGACTGAAGCCAATTTTTTTGCAAGTGAAATGATACTTCCCACAAAACTTGTTCACAAAAGGTGTGATGTTCCAAGTGTAAACTTCGAGCCAATCAAGAGTATAGCCAAAGATTTCAGATCATCATTAACGGCAACAGCAATCAAGTTTGTCAGGCTTTGTCCTGAAAAATGTGCGGTTGTATATTCTGTTAAAGGTAAAATCCTCTGGTTTTATAAAAGTTCTGATTGGTGGCCCTACATACCGAAAGATGTAGAGCTTGATAAGAGAACAATAGCATACGATTTTTTCAAAGGAGAATCCATACCGGATGAGCCTGAAGAGATTGATGCTGATGCATGGATTGATCCCAGAGGTCTTGATGAGATTGTTGAGCACTCGATAGGATCAAGAACTTATAATTTTGTGCTTTCGATCCTGTGGATAAAACCTTGAATTAAAATCCAACCAATAATCATGTCTGAACAGGCCTACATTGATGCTGCAAAAAAGTACCATTCAAACAATAATTTGATGTCCTGGGCGGCGCAGAATTTAGTTTTTATGATTATAAACACTGATCGTCTTAAGATAGCTGGTATGGCTCCCAAGATATCAGCCGCCTTAAAATCCTGCGATAAGTCTGACAGATCCGAGGTTGATCCTAATTGAAAATAATTTGCAAGTGATCAGAAATCCTACCATGTAAAAGTATTATATTTCTAAGAAAGTCCACTCTGGTCCATTAATATCATTTATCTTTAGCACAACCACAGCTATCTGAAGCTGAAGTTTCGGAAGATTTTGAATCAAAACCAACAGAGTATTGAGTAACCTTAAGATTGCGTTTCCAGCTTGGCCATTGTTCAACTTTTTCACGGGCATCTTTGGTCGAATCCCAAAAGGTCTTGGTCTCGCTATTGGTCTTTTTTTTGATGGTCATCAT
>JAFDHR010000258.1 GCA_019308645.1 Deltaproteobacteria bacterium | reverse complement strand
AGTTCCATTTACAGATAAATTGGAAGTAAAATTAAGACCAGCATTAGTGTTATTTGAAGAAAAAAAGAATGTAATAATAGCAGGCATTACAAGTAACTTAAAGATGGGAGGGATATTGCTACCTAAAAGTGAAGGATTGATAGTAGATAGTGTTTTAAAGTTAAACTATATTTTTACAGTTTCAGAAAGTAGGATAAAGAAAAAATTAACTCATTTATCAGAGGAGAAGAAAAAAGAAATTTGTGAAAACTTGTTGGCAAAATTCAAGATATGTATAGAACATTTCTAACAAATAAAGGATTAGTTCCGAGTCGAGGAACGAGAGCTCGGAACTAATCCATGGTTCAAGGAGCCGCTGGCAATAGGGGAAAAGGTTGATAGTTTGAGGACGGTTTTGAAGGCTGGATCAGGCGAAAAGTGTGAGAAAAATCTTTAAGAGGCGTCTGTCGATTGAAAATTGGGTATTCATCGTCATTAAGATCCTGATTTAAACGGCTGAAAACGGGCATTTGGACGCACGGGTGAAAAGGTGGGGACGTCCTTAAGAAGATAAATAACTTGACATTATAAGGTTATAGTGATACTTGATCATCCATGCCAAGAGTTGCCCGCTTAGACGCCCCCTGGGATTCTAAATCATGTTATTATCGAGGATATAGAACGCCGCAAGATATTCAGAGACAACCACGATCGTGAAGACTTCCTTGGTCGTCTCGAACACCTTTTACCTGAGACAAACACAGGCTGCTACGCTTGGGTCCTGATGCCCAACCATGCCCACTTCTTATTCAGGACAGATGATCTTCCTCTTGCCACCCTAATGCGGAGGCTACTTACTGGCTATGCAGTAAGCTTTAACCACAGGCACAGACGTCCCTGTCAGAGTTCCCTAACAGGGCAGGCATGGCCAGCTCTTCCAGAATCGTTACAAGTCCATAGTGTGTCAAGAAGATAGATATCTTAAAGAATTTGTTCGTTATATTCATCTTAATCCTTTAAGGGGAAAGATTGTGAGATCAATCCCTGAACTCAACAGATACAAATACAGTGGTCACAGTGTTCTTATGGGGAGAGAGAAGAGAGCGTGGCAGGATATGTAATATGTATTTTCCTATTTTGGGAGTGATATAAGTTATGCAAGGAAGGAATATCTATCCTATATGGAGTCGGGAGTGGGACAAGGTAGGCGGCCTGAGCTGGTAGGAGGGGGTTTGATCAGGAGTTTAGGAGGATGGGAGGGGGTAAAGAAGAGCGCAGGGTATGTGAGATTTACGGGATAGATGCTGATGATATATACTCTAAGAGTAGGCAAAAGGTACGTGCGGAAGCCAGGGGTTATACTGTTATTGGGCAGTAAAGGAACTGGGATATGAGCTGACCACGATTGCAAGGAGCTTAGGTATGAGTGTACCTGGAGTGGGATATGCAGTTAGAAGGAGTGAGGAGATAGCCAAAAATAATAACTACAGGCTTGAGAAGTAAGTTATTTACTTATTTAAGGACGTCCCGCTTTTCCGTCCCTTAGCTTTAAAAAGCATTCTGGTGTCAGAGCTTTCTTTGATAAACACCTTGTAAAAACAGATTTTGTAAGTGTGTAGGAAGGGCGGTTTTAGGAAAAGTGTTTGTTAATAAGATTAGGAGATTAATCGAACAATCCAGAGAAAAATAAGAGAAGACCGAGATGTGAAGATGGCTTTTGATGAAAAATATCTTGTAGAAGACTTTATTAAAAGAAAATGGCTATTTACAAGGGCATATAAAGATAACCTTTATAAAGCCCTTGAAATAGCCATATCTATTTAAACTCACACTTTCTGTGTGAGATTTCAGTCTGGCTCCCCAGCACGGACTCGAACCGCGGACCCGGTGGTTAACAGCCACCTGCTCTGCCAACTGAGCTACTGGGGAATTATTTAGTAATTAAATATAACAAAAGATCGGTTTTTGTCAAGAGAAAATATATGGGAAAATCTCATTTATATCCACATATTATAAGGTTATAAGGAAGTTAGCTTTATCGGGAGACCTTTTATCTCTCGGCAAAAAGAGGACCTACATCTATCAAATTAAGAATCTTCTTTAGGGAGGCTGCAAAACCCTTATTTCTGGACATTATGTATTCACAGGCCGCCTTGAGTCGGGGCATTTCTTCCTTGAATCGCTCAAGCCACGGAACAATATTCTCACCACCCTCTACAAGTGCCATCAGAAAGTGGACATAATCGATAAAATAGACCTTACTTTTTAGAGTTTGCTGTTCTCTATCTTGAGAGATTAAGGGATTGAATTTTTCGAGTAGCTCATGGAACCGTTCAGTGGGTTGTTTTACTTCATAAAACCCTCTTTTCTTAGCTCGGCCTTTTGTCATGATGCCAGCATTAACCAGAGAATCCGGTTCCAAGATGCCACGTGTGGCCTTGTGAACCTCATCAATCCTGAGTTCCTTGCGATTACAGAGACAGATGAGATATACATAGGATTCAGGATCAATATCGGCAAGTTCTGAAGGTAAAGGCTGCTTTTCGCTGACAAGTTGATCCACCATCATTCTGATCTCTTTCAATGCCTGTCTAAGTGGCACTTCTTTTCCTTCATGATCAACAACCGCTCCATAATACCGAGTATAAGGTTCGAGGCACTTGCCAGTAAGGATGATATTCACATCAGTAGGTGATAACGGCTCTTTGCCGTATCGTCCTGCTTCAATGGCCTTAATCTCTTCTCGTGCATTGCGCCGGATTTCCCGACGGATACATCTCCAGGATTGAATTTCTTGGTTTTTTGGTCGCTTGCGACATATATGGATCAGATCATGGGGTATGGTTTTATTTTCAAGCAGATGAGGAGGTGTCTCTATTTCCCTCTGGATAGGATAGATGCTATTGATCTCAAAACCAGCTTCACAAACAGTTTCCAAAAGGGTCTCCCAGGCCTTGTCTTCATCATGATGAAATGTAAATACTAGGAGTCCATTTTGTGGTAATTTCCGGCCAGATTCTTCAAAGACAGCTTTAAGATCTGATTTAAAATCCTCTTCTGTATGGCCCCTGGTAGGATTTACAATTATTTCTTGAGCTTTGGGAGTCAGCTCTGGCTCAAAGCAACGATAGGTCTTGGATAAGCTTAGACGAAGCCACACATAAAAGAAGTCAGTCAGTTCTGAATAATTCATACCGCCATAAGGAGGCTCGGTAACTACTAAATACGCCTGGCCGTCATTAACAAAAGATCCCAAGCTTTTCGAATCAGACACTTGAAGGCTGACCATGTCATCAATTGGGTACACAGTTTCAGAGGATTGGAAGTTTTCAAGAATAGGTTTTCCTTTATTATTGAATCGTCCTGTAAAAAAGCGATCATAAGGGCGTAATGCGAAAACTACTCCATCTATTATGTTATTCCAGGAGTTGGAAAAGGTGCATTTACCATATTTGGTGCCCCAAAGATTGCTCTCGGCTAAGGTCAGTTTTGGTTGAAAGTCCTGCCTGGCAAACACCCCTTCTGTTTTATCTGAATCGTGTCTATACCTTGTAAAAAGGTTGTAGCTTTCTAAGGCAGAGCAAAACGCACTTAGCAACATCTCTTTCAATACCTGATCCTCCTCTTCATCTATAGCCCTAAGTAAGGTAGAAAGACAGAGTAGTTGCCGTGGATTGAACATTTGATACCAGTAGAAGTAATGATGCCTTATCAAGCGATGAGTTTCCTGACCATCAGGTATGCTTTGTTTTGGATACGGCATATTCCCCTTTTCCTTTTCCCATATCTCGCATGCCCTCTGGTATCTGGCCACATCAGCAGGTGTGATTCCCTTGAAAAACTTGCCATTATTTTTTGTGATAAGGCAGGGATGGTCAGGGAGCCTTGGATCTTGAATCTTTAATTTTGAATAGGTTCCATCAAGCTTAATCTGTTGAGAATCGACTTCTTTATAGACGTCTCCTGCACAGGTCTTACAATACCCCTCAATGGCATAGGGCCTCATTGGAAGTGGTCTATCCTCTGGTAAGCTTTTGATCGAGTTGATTATCCTATCAGTATGCCCGCAATATGGACAGTGGAACCATCCCTTTTTGGGGATATTCCCAAGTTTTGGTTTATACCCTTTCTTACACACAGGACAATTCACTTCATTGGGCAAATTACCACGTAATTGCCATACGCTATAGCAGTGCGGGCAAAGTAGAACAGTAAGCAAGACTTTTTTGCG
>JAFDHR010000013.1 GCA_019308645.1 Deltaproteobacteria bacterium | reverse complement strand
TTTTGGAATATCTTCATATTTGGTATTGACTGCAAATTCCACCAATTGTGTACCAATGTCTTTCTCCATTATTTACCCCCTTTTTAAAATACAAGTGGTGTCATGTTGAAAAAATGCAATTTCCCAGCATTGACCGGAGTGAAAATTAAACAGCACATTCATCGCTGAGCCTTGACAGTAGGCTTTTTTTAAGCCAACCTTGCGCAATGCAGCTGAAAAGAAAGCCCTCCACTATTTGAAAAAATTTTCAAACGGAGCACCCCACATTAAACCCTTGCGATGTAGCTTGCATAATATCCCGCGGCACTACGCAATCTCCTATTGCATACACCTCGACTTTTGCAGTTGCAAGTTCCTTCAATAGCTCTCTATCAGAGGTAACTCCTACCGCTAATACCACTGTATCTGCAGGTACGAATCTTGACTTGCCATTGTCATCTACCACAATTCCCTCTTTAATTATTTCTCTAACGGGATTCTTTGTCATGATAGTTATCCCAGCTCGATGTAACCTTCCAAGCTCATAAGCTTTACTCCAAACCCCAATATCGAATCCTAAGTCCTCAAATTGCTCCACAAGGGTAACCATTTTACCCCGTTTAGCTAGAAAGCAAGCCACTTCTATACCGACCAACCCCCCCCCCAACAATAATCACGTTATTATCAATTTTCTCGGCATGAATCAAAGCGTCCCATGCAGTGATCACCTTGTCTAGATTGATCCCAACAATAGTGGGAATCAATGGTGACGCTCCAGTTGCTGAGATTACCACATCTGGTTTCATGCTTTTTACTGTTTGATGAGTTGCTTTTGTGTTTAATCTAACCTCTACCCCTTTTTTTTCAAGTTGGTTACACAGATAATCAACAAATGGGCTGATTTCTTCCTTATCTGGCGGAATCGCCGATAATAACAATTGCCCACCCAATTTCTCGTTCTTTTCAAGAAGGATTACCTCATGTCCTCGCGACGCAGCTACGATGGATGCTTGCATTCCAGCTGCTCCTCCGCCGGCGACAAGAACCTTCCTTGATCTACCTGCAGGGACAATACGGGTATCATACTCTCTCCCTACTGATGGATTTACGGAACACCTCAGCGTCTTCCCCTCGTCCCCTATTCTGTCAAGACAATTGTTGCACGAAATGCATGGAGTGATTTGATCAGCTTCATTTCGTTGCGATTTTACAACAAAGTCAGGGTCGGCAATGAGGGCTCTCCCAATAGCTACTATGTCTACTTTGCTGTCTTTTAAAATTGACTCCGCAAATTCGGGATTTTTAATTTTGCCCATCGCTGCAATAGGTATCTTGACATTCTGTTTTACCTTTTCTGCCAAATGTACTTGCCAGCCCTGAGAGTATCCCATTGGACCTATATGGGTAAACCTTGCTTCAGAGTATCCCCCCCCAGTTATGGTTATGGCAGCCGTTCCCAGGTTTTCCAGGATTTTGCAGATCGCTATACTTTCTTCCAGAGCAATGCCTCCATCGACATAGTCATCACCTGGAATCTTGCACAGAATTGGAAAATCCCTCCCCGCCTCGATTCTTATGCTTTCAATAATTTCTTGTAATATCTTCACTCGCCCCTCAAGACTGCCACCATATTCATCTCGTCTCTTATTGGTATGTGGAGACAAAAAATGATTCAATAAGTACCCATGAGCGCACAGTAACTCTATACCATCAAATGCTGCTTGTTTAGCTCTTCTTGCTCCCAGAGCAAACTTTTTGACTATCTCTCTTATTCCCTCTTTACTTAACTCGCGTGCTATCAGATCCGGTTTACCATCGGGGGATATAGGTGACGGAGCAACTGAGTGTTCGCCATTCTCAAAGTGGTATTTGGGCCCTGCGTGGTGAAGCTGAACAGCGATTTTCCCGTCATATAAGTGTACTGCTTCAACCAGCTTTCTAAGTCCCGGAACATACTTGTCATGGTCAATACACAATTCGTATGGTATTGCAATTCCTACCGGATCATCAATACAGGTCGCTTCTAGAATGATTAAGCCTACACCCCCTTTGGCTCGTTTAGCATAATAGCTTATCAACTGATCTGTAATAAAGTGGTCTCCAGTGGCAAAACATGTTCCCATAGCCGGCATTAACACACGATTCCTAACCGAAATATTCCCTATCTCTATGGGTTCAAAAAGCTTCGAAAGACTAAAACCTAACCTACTCATACCTTTCTCTGCCTGTCTTTCCAGTAGTTTTCTCTGAGCTTCCTTTTAAGAACTTTCCTTGTAGGTCCTCTAGGAAAATCACTCACAAAATCAACCGATTTTGGCTTTTTGTAACTGGCAATGTTCTGTGAACAGTATCGTATAACATCCTCCTCATTCAATTCAGAATCATGGGCTTTAATGATGATTGCCTTAACTGCCTCACCCCATATATCATCCGGAACGCCAATAACAGCAACATCGATAACGCCATTTATCTCCCTAATAATCTGTTCAACCTCATTGGGATAGATATTTTCCCCACCACTGATAATCATATCTTTCTTTCTGTCAGCCATGTAAATGTATCCGTATTCATCCCAATACCCCATATCACCAGTATATAACCATCCGTCTTTTAGGGTATTTTTGGTTTCCCCGGGCAACTTCCAGTAACCCTTCATGATGTTGTCTCCTCGCCCAATTATTTCGCCAATTTTTCCAGGGGGGCAATCTCGATCTTGCTCATCGACAACTCTCACATCCACACCTGTCATGGGGCGGCCCAAGGAACCCAATCTCTTGACAATGTGTTCCGGACCATCCATAACATGCTGGTCTGCAGGCAATATAGTTAAAGAACTACCAGATTCTGTCAGGCCATAGGTCTGAAAAAACGTAATATCAGGAAAGGTTTTCATGAGTCTTTTGATAAGCCCCACTGGCATGGGAGAGCTTGAATAACCACAATATTTCAAACCGCTAAGGTCATGCTTATCAAGGTCTGGATAATCTATAAATGATTGCCACATCGTCGGTACCATTACAAGATAGTTACATTTTTCTTGTTCTATCATCTCGCATAACTCTTTTAGATCAAATTTTTCTAAAATTATGCATGTGCCTTGTACATAGGCTATGATTATTACAAACTTTAAAGCTATATGGAACATGGGATATATCTGACACCAAACCACATCATCCCTGTTCAGCCGGTTACCAATAATGTTGTGTGCAGCATCGGCGTAAAGATTGCTGTGGGTCAACATAACTCCCTTAGGGCGGCCGGTAGTACCACTGGTGTATAGCTGCCAGAAGGTATCATGTTGATCTATCTCTATATTTATTTCATCTGCAGAAGAGGAACCAATAAAGTCCTCATAACTAATGGTGCCCGGAACGGATTCTCCGATCATAATGTATTGTTCTATAGTCGACAGTTTATCCTTTATCGGTTCAATCTGTGCCCAGTATCGATCAGCTACAAAAAGTAATTTCACCTCAGCATCGTTGATGATAAATTCAAGCTCTCTTGGTGCTAAGCGCCAATTAATGGTGGTGAATACAGCTCCAGTCTTAGCTGTCCCAAAAAATAATTCTTGATAAAAATGGCTATTATGACAAATGATACCCACACGATCCTTTTTTCTTATGCCTGCACTCAGAATTGCATTTCCGACTACATTCACACGATCATTTAACTCCTTGTATGTTAAGCGAACATCCTTAAATACGGTCGCCAACTTATCAGGATAATATTTTGCTCCTCTAGCAATGAGGTCTCCGATTCTCATGAAATTGCCTCTCTAAAAATTAATAGCCTGACAAGAACACTTATCTGCCCTCTCACAAAATATTCAGCTCCCCAATTTATTTTAGAGCTTTAAAATATAGCTCATTCTTAATTTGTTTTTGAATTTAATTCATAAATATATTTTAAAGTCAAGTAATTTTTCATTTTCAGTGCCAAAATATATGTTTTTTATTTATTAACTTGAATGCTACTCAAAAAGAATTGCTGGGCAGAAGCATATTCTGACGGATACCAAACTTTGTCTGCTCTAGTTCAATAAACATATTCTATTTCGCGCATTTAATTATATCCATCTGGTTCCTTATACCGTTCTACTACTATTACCATTCTTCCGGTTACCAACATCCAAAAACATCTCATCTGCATTTGCTTAATCTCATCTCAAATTTCACCTTTATCCTTCAGCTTCCTAAAGGTAATATCCCTCTCTGTTTTGTAATCAGCTGCCTGAAGAATCTCGCCATGCTCGCACAAATAGCTATCATTGTGATTTTTTTCTTAAAAGATAAACCAACTTCGCTATAAAGTACCTGAGTAACTTTCACCTAGCGCTGAAGCAAAACTCATTTTTATGGAACTTTGATTTTAGTTCCATCCATATATTTAAACAATTCTTTATTAACTACACCAGTGGTTTCTGCCCCGATTTTTATCATCGGAAAAATAGCTTTCAATATAGTTGCTTCATATTTCAATTCCTCAGCCCATTCTAATGCAGATTGAAAGTCTTTGATCGCAATTGAATTGAGAGTTTTATGTAACTTTGGATCCTTCACCATCATCTCCATGACATCTACATAGGAACTCCATTGGTCGGAAGGCCATGAATTTCCAGTACTTACTTTAATAACTTCCACCATTTTATTAACATCAAGACCAGCTTTGATGCCGATTTTCAGGGCTTCTGGAAACAAGTACTGAATGGTAAGACCTATGACGTTGTTTAATAATTTCATAGCTAATCCAGAACCCAATGGACCGATATAGAAAATGTTTTTTCCCATGATCTTAAGATATGGTCTGATGAACTCCACAGTGTCTTTCTGGCCCCCGACCATAAAGGTAAGTGATCCTTGCTGAGCTCCTACCAGTAAGCCGCTCACAGGTGCATCGGCAAAAGTAATACTTTTTGACCCAATTGTACTAGCTAAGTTTTTTATCAAGATAGGGGATACCGTTGACATAACGACAAGCCGCAACTGATGCTTACCTTTAAAACCTTGAATAATACCTTGCTCTCCCATAATCACATCTTGCACTTGTGCACCTGTATTAGTCATAATGAAGACTAAATCACAACATGCCATTTCAGAAGCATTTTGGGCTAATTTGGCACCCAAAGCCCTGGCATTCTCCATCGCCTCTGGCCGAACATCATAGACCATAACCTTAAAGCCTCCCTTCAGGAGGTTCTGGGCCATTGGGTCACCCATCATTCCTATGCCAATAAAACCTATATTTGTTTCTAAAAGATTTTTTTTCAAACTCATTTTCTCAAATTTCATGCTTTATCCCTTCTATTAAGTGGTTTGGTACCCTTGTGCTGTCTTTTAATTTCCAACTCATACCGCTGATGCCTACTTTTTTTCGACTTATAACTAATTAGTATCGTTCAAAAGGTTCGGCTTTTTATTTTCAAGAGTAAAATCATAGAGAAATTTAAACCGACAATTATGAATCGGTGTGATACATATTTTTAGTATATCTATACTTTTGTATAGAGATGATTGCAATCATCTCTTAACTGATAACTAGCCGTAATCATTAGGGATGTCAAGGGCGATATAAGGAGTTCATCTTGACCCTTGACATCCCTAATGATGAAGGCTTTCGATGACATTTTTTGTTTTTAATCTTATTGTCTGACTATAGAATGGTATTGAATTTTTACAAATGCCGAACCTTTTGAACGATACCAACTAATTTATAAAGACCTAATGATGATGTTTTCGTAAAAAGTCTTTTTTGCTAACTATTTGAAATAATTTGAATTTATGACATTTTTATCTTGCATTTCACCCTCTATTATGCTAGAAAATCTTTATATTATCAATAAGTTACAGGTGAAAAAGCATGATTTATACAAAAGATCACAAAACAGCCTCCCTTTTTGATCCATGGGAGCATCTTGGGCCCAAACGGCGTAAGCTCATGGCGGAATCATGGGCCGGGCTGTTTAAAAAGGAGATCCTTTATGAACTTCCTGTTAACAAGATAGCACCCTTTTTCACTGCTGGCTTTGGGCGGCCAACCAAAGAACTGTATACTGTACTGGGGTCCTTAATCCTTCAGCAGATACATGACCTATCCGATGAGGAAACAGTACCCCAGATAGCATTCAACATTCAGTGGCACTATGCCCTTGATATTACCGAAGACTCCGATGAAGCCATGTATATATGCCCAAAGACCCTGTGGAACATGCGAAAGATTGTCACAGATAATGAGCTGGATACTATTTTATTTCATCAGATTACCGATAAACTTGCCAGGGTGTCTAAAGTAGATACTACGAAGCAGAGGATCGATTCTGTCCATATCAAATCCAACATGCGCCGTCTTGGTCGTATTGGTATCTTTTCAAAGAGCATCCATAAATTTCTGGTCAATTTACAACGCACACACAAGGAGATATTTGCAACCCTTGAAAGGGATCTTGTGGATAAGTATCTCCCTAAAAAGGCGCTCTCATGCTTCTCTATGGTAAAGCCCTCGGATTCAGAAAGAACCCTTGCCTCAGTCAGTAGAGATATTTTTGAACTCGTTCAGCGTTTCAGTGATCAACCTGAGGTAATCTCCATGTACAGCTACCAATTGTGTGTTCGGGTTTTGAAAGAGCAATGCACCATAGAAGAGAGTTCGGATGGCAAACCGGTAGAGGTTTCGGTAAAATCCCCTCAAGAGATCCCCTCCAACCCCCTACAGAATCCTTCAGACCCCGATGCAGGCTATAACGGCTATAAGGGGCAGGGCTATCAGGTACAGGTGATGGAGGCCTATTGTGACAAAGAGGAAAAGAAAATCAAATCCACAACACTCAATCTCATCACCCATCTTGAAGTTGAATCAGCCTGCGTAAGTGATGCCCATGCCTTACTGCCGGCACTTGCGTCTACCAAAGATCGTGGTCTTTGCCCTCAAGAAGTGTTAGCCGATTCCCTCTATGGCAGTGATGAAAACTGTGAAGCTGCAAAGACTATAGGAGTAAATCTCATCTCCCCTACCATGGGTTCCCCAAAAGATCCTACCATGAGCCTCTCGGAGTTTAAATTCTCAGAAAAAGACACGATACTCTCCTGCCCGAAAGGACATGTACCGGTAAAGAGAAAGACCAAAAAAAGTAGACATACCGTGGCGTTTAATTCTGAGCATTGTATCAACTGTTCCCTTAGAGGTGATTGTCCGGTCAAGCAAGGGAAAAGATATCATTACCTTCGCTATGATGATAAGGCACTGCGTATCGCAAAGCGGAGGGCCAGAGAAGAGAGCGTAGAATTTAAGGATCGTTACCGGTGGCGAGCTGGCATAGAAGGTAGCTTTTCAGCATATGACGCACGAACAGGAGTCAAAAAACTGCGTGTGCGAGGTCTTAAAGCTGTGAGATTTTGCGCAACCTTAAAGGCAATCGGTGTGAACATCTTCAGGGCAGCTGCTGTCCAAAAGGCAATAAACTATGAAAAAGGATCCCCTGAAGGAGGAAAATTCCGCATTTACCATGTTATTTTTATTTTCAAAGAACATTTTGGAACTATTTGGAGACAATTGAGAAATATTTTTGCCCCATTTGCATACAACTACGAATCTGAACTAAAAATGTCTGTATGACTTTTTACGAGATCATCAATGATAGGGTATCAACTTTTCGTTTAAGTTCACCATAAGTGATCCTCCTTCTATTGATTCAGGTAAAACTATTTTAATTTTATGAGCGATAATCAGTTTATGTCCCTTTAAATTGTGGCTCTCTTTTCTCCAAGAATGCTTTAACTGCCTCTGCATGGTCGTCTGTCTGGCGACATAGGTTCTGGGCATAGCTTTCAAAATCCAGTTGGGTCAGCAGATCGTTATGAATGCCCTTATACACTGCTCTTTTCATAAGTTCAATAGCAACAGCTGGTCCTATAACAAGCTTAGACGCAAGCAATTTGGATGCCTTCATTAAATCATTCTGAGGGACAACCTTTGTTACCAAACCGAGTTGTTCTGCCTCGTGAGCATTAATCATTTCCCCAGTTAACATTAATTCTAGAGCCTTGGATGTCCCCACTGTGCGGGGTAAAGTATAGGTTGTTCCCAGATCGGCTATAAGCCCCATCTTCACCCAGATAGCACCAAATCGAGCTGTTTCTGATGCGATCCGAATATCACAGAGCAAGGCTAATGAAAGTCCTGCACCCACAGCCGTTCCATTGACCGCTGCGATTGTAATCTTATCTAAACTCCGCATAACATAAGCTACATAACCCACTGGCTCCAATAAATCTTTGCGTGTCGTCTCGATCCTCTTCCCCGTAAGGCGATTTGCTAACCGGCCGCCAACATCAGAACCCGCACAAAATGCCCGTCCAACTCCTGTAAGAATCATTACTTTTATCTCATTATCTTCACGGACATCATCTATTATTCGAGGCAAATCCTTCCACATCTTTGTCGTCATGGCGTTCAACTTATCGGGCCGATTTAGGGTTAAGATTGCAACACCTCTCCTTTTTTCCAAAATAATATTTTCATAGTCCATATGCTCCTCCATTGTAATTAAATGCTCATCAACATATAGTAAAACAGGTTTTTTCCTATTCTTTTATTTACCCCTAGAAATAGGAGATAGCCCTTTTTAAAAACGATTGAAGGCACTTCTGTTTAAAGCGCTAAACCTTACATAATATGGTGGCTGAGCATGATCCAATTATAAAATATGCCTGTCTAATACTACCTACCTTGCTGGGTTGATGAAAACAGGGGCTCCGAAAGCCATGAAACATGATATAAGCTGGGTATGAACCCGATTAAACGAACCAGCCACAACACTTATGATTTCAGGTATCACATGGTTTAAATTCCCAAATATCGAAAGTCTGTATTGAAGGGTGCTTTGGCGGAGAGACTCAAGGAATATTTCAGGAGATTGGAGATAGCTATGAATTTGAGATAGAAACAATGGAGGTGAAAAAAGGATCATATTCATCTTTTTTTGACAGCGCCTCCTCTGTATTCTCTGTCCTAGACTCTCCATATCCTGAAAAGAGTATCATCAGTCAAAGTGGTAGCCAGAGAGTTTCCACAGTCTGATAAGCAGCTTTGCAGTACAGAGTTATGGAATGATGGATACTTTATTAGGTCAGTCGGAGACAAGGTTACCTCCTAAGTAATCCGGCGATATATCAAGTATCACCACCAAGAACAGTTAGGTTCCGATTCTTAATACCTCGCAACTCTGCTGCGGGGTAATTTACTCTTGTGTCTCCTCGTCATAATTTAGATGTTATCTATTTATGAATGCACATTAAGATTTCCTAATTTATGGACTATTCCCCAACAGTCACAGGGATCCCAAATCTTTCAATGGATCTTTGCATTTCGCGAATTTTTTTGGTGCTGGATGGCTCGATTTTCGCCATAGGGAATTCCTTGCCCATACTTTGATATTTTCCCTCTCCAAGCTTATTAAAGGGGAGAATAGATATTTTTTCTGCACCTATTTCTCTGCCAAGCTCTACCACCTTTCTCAAATTCTCATCTGAGTCATTAAATTCGGGGATTAAGGGTATTCTAAGCCACACTTTTATGTGATGAGGAATTTTATGTACATTTCTGAGAATGAGGGAGTTGCTCTTTCCTGTTGCCTGCTTATGAGCCTTTGGGTCCATATGTTTAATATCGTACAGGACAAGGTCAACATACCTGAGCACCTTCTCCATTAATGTCCAGGGAGCGTATCCACAAGTATCCAAAGCGGTGTGTAGACCCCTTTCCTTACAAGCTCTTAGCAAATTATAGGTAAATGATCCTTGAAACAGAGGCTCGCCACCCGAAATGGTTACCCCACCACCAGACTCATAGTAAATAAGTTCGTCCTTTTCAATTTCTGACATTACTTCTTCTACGGTCATGTATTTTCCCACTTTGGTAAGAGCACCTGTGGGACAAACATCCACACACTTAAAACAGAGATTACACTTGACTCTTTCGATCTTTCTGCCTTCGTTCTTGTCAAGAGTGATAGCTCCAAGGGGGCAGGACTCAACACACTCACCGCACAAAATACACCTTTCATCATGAGTTAAAAGTTGTGGATACGGTTCCAAGGACTCGGGATTTTGACACCACAGGCATCTGAGAGGGCATCCTTTCATGAATATGGTGGACCTGATACCTGGACCATCTTGAATACTATAGCTCTGAATAAGGAATACTATCCCGTATTCTTGATTTAAGCTTATCATAACAGTTCCGGATTGATTACAAACTCCTGTTTTTATAAAGTCTTCTTAAAAATGAAAGCATATCTTTCAGTCATCCATGTTTTTTAGTGCTTACAGGTCTTCACTGTGGTGACCTTCCAGTCCCGTCTAATTTTCTAATTGGCTCACCAGCAGCTTCTATCCTGTTTTCACTAACTATAGGAAGAGTTAAGCTGCTTATCAGAAACTTAGCTCTGTTCTCTCAATGATCTGATCTTGCACCGCCTTGGTCAGGTCAACGAAATAAGCAGCAAGACCTGCGATTCTGACCACTAGGTCAGCATACCCTTCAGGATGCTCCTGGGCAGCCAGTAAAGTTTCTCGGTCTATTACGTTGAATTGCGTATGGTGAATACCAAGGCTCACAAAAGCCCTGAGCAGAGCGATGAAATTCGCTCCATCATTTCTCATTACCTCTTTTGGAGTAAACTTCTGGTTGAACAGGTGGGTAAAAGTGCCCACATGATCTATTTTACTTACCGACTTCATTGTTGCAATGGGACCCTTTACATCTGTTGCGATCTCAGGCGATACGGTCCCGTCATTGAACAGGTCACGGTCCTTTCTGCCATTAGGTGTGGCCCCAGTCAGCCCACTGTAATCGTAATAGGTAGAAGCCCCTGTTCCGTCCTCGTTGAAAGAAACGTCCCAGATGTTCTTAAAACTTTTTATGACCCTGTTGGTCCTTGTATAAAACTCCCTCCCTATCAAATCCACATAATCATCATCATTGCCCCACTTTGGGGGATCAGTAAGAAATCTCTGGCGCAGTTTTTCCTTTCCCTGCCAGTTGTTCTTTAGGGCATCAATAAGCTCTGCCATCGAGACTTTCTTTTCCTCAAACACTAGCTTTTTCATAGCAGCCAGGGCATTGATTATCGTCACCTGACCAACAGGCTGTATAATGGTGTTGGCGTAATATTTGTATTCTCGACAATCCTGCCCTCGTTCAAGGCAACCATCAACGACTCCAGAAAGGAAAGGCTGTGGCAACCATTTTTCGTCAAGCACATCCACCACATTGTATATGGTGATTAGCTTATGCATGAAAAACCTGAGCTGCTCCTCGTAGGCCAGCATCACATCCTCAACGGAGCTCCAGGTTAAAGGGTCACCGGTTCGAGGCCCCACCTTCTTCCCACTGAATTTATCAACCCCCTGATAGAGAGCCAGTTCCAGACATCTAGGCAAAGCGACCGAACCTCCTAGCGCCCGATTGCACATCGCTTTGCCTGGTATAATCCACCTCATACAGCCATCCGTCGCGTAGTCTCGAGCATCCTTAAGAGGTATACCAAGATTCATCAAAAATGGAATCATCATGCTATCGTTAAAAAAGGAATATGCCCCTGGCTGTTTGACCACAGACTCCACTATCTTCTTGTAGAGCGCTTGGGGAGTTTGTGGGTGCAACCTGATAGCCAGTGCGGGCTGATTAAGCCCAATCTCGTTCTTTGCATCCATGAATATATAGGTCATTTCATTCGTCGCATCAGCCCCCTCACGACTAACTCCCCCTATGGTGGTCACACGCGTAATTAAGGGGCCAGCCGCGGGCTGTGAAGGAGGAATTAAAGCGCCTTCTTCATTGAACTTGAGTAACAGGTGTTCTACTAGCTCTTGGGCTTGCTCATAAGTGATCCTTCCCTCATCCTTATCTTTCTTATAAAATGGGTAAAATATTTGATCAATTCTCTCCCCATTTCCAGATGACTGGAGAGTGAGCACTCGCGAAACCAGGTTGACAAACCAGTAAAACTGCAGTGCCTCATGGAGGGTGCGTGGTGGATTTTCCGGCACCCAATCACATATCTTGGCCATCTCCTCCAGTTCCGCCTTTCTCTTCCCACCCTTTTCCTCCGAAGCCTTTCGCTGACACAGTTGTGAGAACCTCTTGCCTTGTCTGATTACAGCTTCCGTAGCTATGATGACTGCCTCATAGAAGGCTCTTTTCTTGAGATAGTCCCTGGCATAGAGGTACAGTTCAGGGTCTGTTGATATCTTGTCCAAGTAGGTTTTCGCCTCTTCGACAATCCCCTTCAACCCTACCTTGAAAAGCTTTTCATAGTGTGGCGTTCCCACATGACCGCCATGAAGCCACAGAAATACCCCATGGTTAGGGTAAAACCAGTATTCAAATATGTCCTTGGGAATAAGACTTCGCTCCATGCCATGAACAGATTTATTCGCCCAATATTTATGAATTTCGTGTAGCTCCTGTCTCTCATCGTCATCAGACAAAAGCGCGGCATATTCACCATCAATCGCCTTATCCAGCCACCGAGACCACTTTTCCGGGAAAGTAATCAAAGAACATGGCTGGCCGGCAATATTCCCCACAATTCGCTCATGCGGGAGGACATACAATTTTCTATTATCCAAGTAATGTGCCAAAGCCTTGGCCCGTCTTAAAACCATAGGGTCATCTTCTGCCTGCTTATACCCTTGAGTGACTAGTCTTGCCCGGTCAATACAAAGACAGACTTCCGCGCGATAAGGCATTCGCCCTTCTTCCTTTATCCTTTCAACTTGTCCCTCCGCTACCTCTATCCTACCTGCACCTCTACCGCCCTTGTTTTGATATGCAATGTCATTTTTCATCTCTTGCGTTATGCGTGCTGTCGTTCCTGATCCCATAAAAATTACCTCCTTTTATTTTTGGAAAGCGCCCTTCACGAAACTAGAATCTCCAATAATATCTATAGGTTATAGAATGTCAAAATTGCCACTTCCCTCCTGCAGAATTCCTTTTTAATTCAATAGGTTGCAAGATATCTTCCTTTAAAAAGACTCTTTTTTCCCCTAAAATCTGCCTCTCCTAAGGGAATGCTGGGTAAAAAAAGTCAGTAAAGAATACCTCAAGTTTTGTGAAGGCCTATTTTGGGAAAATTATCCCTCAACATAAAATAGATGCATCCAATATCGAAACTTTAGTCGGAAAATCGGTAATTACCTCTCTTTTTGTAGTTTAGATTGTTGCCACTGAGATAACCACGACTCCAGATTTACAAGGGTATATTGCCATGTTTTTTCTTAGGTCTTTTTTCCTCCTTTTTAGCTATTATTTCTAAGAAATCAATCAAAATGGGGCGTGTATCTTTAGGCTCTATAATATCGTCAAGCTGTAAAAGCGCCCCTGGATAGCGAGGAGAATCGAAGTATTTGTTCCTAAACTCTTCAAGTTGCACCGGCGCTACTTCCTCTATCGGCTTGCCCAGAATAATTTCAACAGCCTCTTCGAAGTCCACATTTTGAATTTGAGCAATGCTCCAAGCAAGAAGCACATCCACACCCATCGATCGAGTGCCCATAGCCAGATGACCATTATTATAACACCTTCTCAAATAGACCGTAATTTTAGGCACGGTAGCCTCGCAGATGGCATAAGTCACCATAGCAGCATGGCGAGCCAGCCCTTCGTGCTCTTGGTTCACATCGACCACAAATCCAGGCGTGTCAACAAGAAAAACCAGTGGCACATTAAAGGCATTGCAATAGCGGATAAACCTGGCTTCTTTTTCTGAGGTTCTCCAGTCTATTGCCCCATCCGAAAATAGAGGATTATTTGCTACAATCCCTACAGAATGTCCGCCTAATCTAGCAAATCCGATAATGATGTTTTTTGCATACTCACATTTTAGCTCAAACAAGTGACCATTATCAACAAGACGGTATATCACTTCATGCATATCGTAAGGTTGGTTGGTATCAAGCGGAACGATATCCAAAAGACTCTGGTCTCTATGACCTGGATCATCCTCCGTATATAAAAAAGGTGGTTTCTCCCGGCAGTTTGAGGGAAGGAAGCCTAGAAGTTCTCGACCTCTTTGAAGCACATCCTCCTCCGTCTCTCCTAAATAATCACAAGATCCGGTTACCTCAGCATGAAGTTGGGGGGCCCCTATTTCATCACGAGTGACTTCTCTAAACGTAACTGACTTTAATAACTCAGGCGAGGATAGGGACATATAGCAATAGGGCTTCTTCACCATAAAGAACACATCGGCCAAAAACGGAGAGTAAGCTGTTCCAGCGTAAGAAGCTCCCAGAGTCAGGCTGATACTGGGCACAACTCCTGAAGCCCTTGCTGGTGAATACCAAACATCCGAATTGCTGCTCACTCCTTTTCCTGTATTGATGCCAAAGGCATCCTGTATCCGCACCCCACCGGAATCAATAATCCCAATATAGGGGATCCCTAATCTAACCGCTGTATCAATCGTTTTGCACACTTTCCAATTTTGTACCGAAGACTGGCTACCTCCCAAAACCGTGAAATCATGAGCATAGATACAAACCGGGCGTCCATCTATCTTTGCGTAGCCAGTCACCACCGCATCACCCGGGCTCTCCCTATTGTCAACATCAAAGCCAGTCCTCGTAGGTTGAGCCCATAGATTAAATTCTTTAAAACTTCCCGGGTCAATAAAGCGCTCAATCCTCTCTCTACTGGTGAGCTTCCCTTTTGCATGCAACTTCTCTATAGCCTTAGGCCCACCACCTGACTCATATCTTTGCCTTAATTCCTTTAATTCAAAATTCCTTTTTCTAGTATTGATCATCATTCAGTTATCTCCTTGGCAATTTTATAACGGCATGTTATCACTCTTTTTCCAAGGCATTTTAACGACTTTATGCTCTAGCACATTCAGCATCTTTATTAACCTTGCCCTTGTGTCTTTAGGGTTTATGAAATCTTGTACAGTGTTATATTCCCAAACATTTTCTACCGATCCCTCCCTCTTAAATTTCTCTAGTCGCTTTTTAAACTCCTCTTTTGGATTCTCAGACGCCTTAATTTCTTTCCTATGAATAATAGATACTGCTCCTTCGGGATGCATCAACAACAACTCAGAGGTAGGCCATGCAATTCCAAAATCTCCGCCCAAATTATTGCCAGGCATAGCCAAGCCCCCTCCCCCATAACACTTTCTCACATATATCTGTATCTGAGGAACAGAAGCAACACTGTTAGAAAATACGATCTTAGCTCCATGTCTAATAATCCCTTTGCGCTCCTGTTCCACAGAGGGAAGGAAGGCCGGGGTATCGGCAAGATAAACTAAGGGTATACTGAAAGCATCGCAAAAACGAACAAACCGGGCCATTTTATCCGCAGTATCAACATCCAAACAACCTGCCATCACTAGTGGATTATTAGCTATGATCCCAACTGACTGTCCACCCAAACGGGCAAAGCCGACAATCAGGTTTTGGGCCCAACTCCCTTTTATCTCGAAAAAGCGCCCATTATCTACTATAAAAGATATAGCCTTATGCATGCTAAAAGGTTTTCTGCTATCGGCGGGCACAAGTTTCAAGAGTTCTGGCACCTCTCGATCTGGGTCATCACCAGTATCAACAATAGGATTTCTCTCGCTATTGTTAAGTGGTAGCAAGCTTAACAGTTCCCTTGCCTTCACAATGCAATCTTCATCTCCATCAGCTAACAGATCGCAACAACCACTACTTTTGGCGTAGCTATCTGCCTCATCTTTTTCATCTAAACTAATCTCTGAAGGAATGTGGGAGACAAAAGCATAGCTTGTATTACGAACCATGAAGACGAAGTCGGCAAGCTGTGCAGAAATAGCAGC
The DNA here is from genome assembly GCA_019308645.1 of Deltaproteobacteria bacterium. The sequence continues at coordinate 3,682 of JAFDHR010000013.1, read as the reverse complement.
AGATCCCATGCATGGTCCCATTATTAATGATATTTGAGGGATTATGCCTGAGGCTGTGGTCTGAAGGTACATCAGCTTGTCGTAGGGATAATCTGTGGGCGAAGTAAGCATATCCTCGATTTTCACTCCCTCTGAATCAATCATTCCCACGCAGGGAACTCTTGACCTAAGTGCTCGCTCCATTAGTGTGCACACCTTTCTTAGGTGGATAATACCTGCCCTTCCACCCGAAACGGTAGCATCTTGAGCCCAAACACAAATAGGCCGGCCATTTACCTCCCCATACCCTGACACCAAACCATCACCACGCATAGCCTCCTTATCAACCTCCATGCCAGTATGAATTGGCTTGGAAAATAGCTCTATTTCGAAGAATGTGCTCGGATCTAGGAGCTTGTCCACTCTCTCTCTCGCAGTTAATTTACCCTTTTCATGTTGTCTTTTTATTGCCCTCGTCCCACCCCCTTGCAACAATTTTCTTCGTAATTCTTCTATTCCCTTTATTTTGTTATGCATAGTCATGAATTTGTTCTCAGCCTCTATATGTTTTGCCCATCTTCCAATCTAGAACTTTAAAAAGGAAAGGCCTCACAAAAAATACCTATTATTTAGGACCTCATAATTTATATATCGACTTTTGAAATTGATTCTAAAATTTTTGAACCCAATTCAATTATATTTATTACTGAATATAATTATAATAGCCAAAAAGTCAAGAAATTTCTCACAATTTAAAATGTTCTATTTCAATTTAACAACCACCCATAAAAGGGGTGGAATAAAAGGTGACCCTAAAAGGGTAAAATTTACTGCCATAGTTTGAGTTGTTCTATGCGTTTATCTTTTTCCAATTGCCATCTTACATACTTTCTAATTTCTTCTTCATTAATACCGACCGTACGCACACAGTATCCTTTTGCCCAAAAGTGTCTACCCCAGTACCGTTTCTTGACTTTAAGGTGCTTATCGAAAATCTTGATAGCGCATTTACCCTTCAAAAAACCAACTATCTCTGATACTGCAAATTTCGGTGGAATTGATAGTATCAAATGTATGTGGTCTTCCTGGATATTCGTTTCCAGGATCTCCAGCTTTTTCCATTCACATAGCTGTTTTATGATTTCCTTGACCGACTTTTCTACTGCACCTTTGAGAATTCTGAATCGATATTTGGGACACCACACGATATGGTACTTGCACTGCCAGATTGCATGTGCTAATTTATTAAAGCTACTCATTGAATACCTCCTTTTGATATGTAGGGTCACCATCCTACATCTTGAGGAGGTATTCTTTTTATGTAAATGAAAATCACCCACTTATCTGCATAGCAAAGCTGGGACCCACCAGTAAAACTGGTGGATTGTGGGTTTTATTTATTTAACAGCCTCGATTTAAATTCTTGAGAATTGTTAATAGTGCAATTTTGCAATTTAACTCGTCCAAAATAGTATTTTGTATTTTTCTGACAATATAAAAATATAAAAATATAATCTGTTTAAGCTTAGTCAATATGTCCCCTTAACTGCTTAGTAAAAATGTCCCCTCTAAGCTGCTGATGCCATATAAACCCATTGCTCTTCAGAAGCTGCACGTGCCTTGGCTTTTCTCCTGGGCTTAGCCCTTATCGGCTCTTTTAAAGGAGTTGGATCTGTGTGAGCTATAAGTGTATTTTTATAATACACTCTCCAGCTTCCATCTAAGAGCTGACGGACTTCTACCCTTGCCTTGGCATATCCTCTTTGTCCGGGGCCTTCTGGTATGTCTATGAGCATACCGCCTAATCTAACGGTATTATCGTTTCCCACTACTGCCTGGTAGCGGAAACTTATGATTCTTTTAATATCCACACTCCTGGATACCTTTCGCCATGCTGGTTGCGTTGTCTCAGGCCTTACGGGAAAGCGACGGTTGTAGTCGGCAATGAAGTGGCCGGTAAGAAAGATATTTGCCTTCCCTATCTCTGTAATGTTCCTGAGTCCCATCTCAGCGATAAGCCGATCCTGGAGTACCCCAAAGAGTCTCTCAACCCGTCCCTTGGCCTGAGGAGTAAGGGCAAAGATAGGGGTAATCCCTAAAGACCTCAGGGCACCTCCTACCTGGATAGGTTCCTGCTCCCCTTTAAGCTGTTCCTCTAGTGTCCAGTTATCATCATTTCTATGTAATGTTGAGTGCCTACCCTGGTATATAGAGGCAGGTATACCATAGTTGTTTACAATACCCTGTAAGAGCTTCAGGTACCCAAAAGAACACTCATAGGGGATAAAGAAGGCCTCACAGAGCTTACCGGTAGCATCGTCTATGGCAGCCATCAAGCAGCAGGGAGGTATATCCTTACCGAACCACCGATGAGGACTGCCATCCCATAGCACCATCATACCTTCTTGAGGCTTACGAGGTCTTCGTTTGTGATGTTTTTGTGCTCTTCGTTTCCTCTTGGGTTTTATCCCATTGGTGCGTCTCAGTCTTCTCACGGTATCCCGGCCTACGATGATCCCTTCTTCTTCCCTCAGCTTTTCAGTAAAATGTGTGTCATTGAAGTTGGTGTACGTGGTGAGGGAAAGATCAAGTATCGTTTCGGCAAGCTCATGGGTGAGAGCCCTCGGTGAGGGCCTTCCTCGATTGCCATGGATGAGACCCCTGGCCCCTTCACTGATCAGTTTCTTTTTCAGGCGTTTTGCCTGTCGGTAGGAGACCCCCATCAATCTACTGGCTTCCTTTAAGGTTGTTTTACAATCCAAAACCATCTGCAAAAGATGGTACCTCTGCCTCTCTTTCTGACTCATTGCTATAATGTCCTTTTTCATAATGGGGACATTTTAACACAGCAGTTAGAGGGGACATTTTCATTAAGCTAACACAATATAAAAATATAATCTTGACGTATGATTCTGAATATGATTTAAATTTAACATTTAGAAAAACTTTATTCTGAAATTTCTTGAAAAAGCCAAAGAAATGACTGATAGCAACAAAATAGACAAAATACTTAATGCAGCAGAAGAAATAATGTTCGAAAAAGGTCTAAGTTCCAATATATCAGAAATAGCTGCGAAGGCACAGGTTCAAGATTCAATTATCTATAACTATTTTAAAGGAAAAGAGGATCTTCTTTTCTCTATCCCAAAAAGAGAAATGACAAATATTTTGAAAGCTTATTTGCCAGAACAGCTCCAAGGAATCTTGGATCCAATAAGTAGACTGAGTAAAATGATATGGGCCCATCTACATTTTAATGACACTCACCGCGGATATAATCGTCTCCTCTTATTTGAATGCCGTTCTAACAAAAATTTTTACCAACACGAAGCCTATTTTTTGATAAGGCAATACGCGAACATCCTGAAAAATATTCTTAAAGATGGGGTTAAGGAAAAACTTTTTCGTGCAGATATAAACCTAAATCTTGTTCGGGATATTATCTTCGGAACTCTTGACTGGGAAGTCCTGTGCTGTATTACCACCACAGAGGTAAAAGAGATTGTACTAGATTTTGAAGATATTTTGGATCTCATCTTACCTATAATTAAGATTCCAACCAAGCCAGCAAATATTGAGTTGGATAAATCGAGGCGAATCCTCCAAGCAGCAGAAACTATGTTTGCAGAAAAAGGCTATAATCAAGCCACCATAAGCGAAATAGCTGAATTATCTTGTGTGTCGGAAGGAACAATTTATGAGT
>JAFDHR010000257.1 GCA_019308645.1 Deltaproteobacteria bacterium | reverse complement strand
CACTCATTCGCCACTCACATGCTCGAAGACGGCGTCAATATCCGTGTGCTCCAGGAGCTAATGGGACACGCTGACGTCAAGACCACCGAAATCTATACACACGTGATGGAAAAGGATTTATCTGCCGTTCTCAGCCCACTGGACGATTTGCAGTCATAAAAAGTTCGCATTTGGGCCCAGGAAAGATACAAGTATACGTGATAGCCCTGCCTCAACGAGTTCCTCGGAAATGGAAACACCGATTTTTTTACTATTTTTAAAGAAATGATTTTATAAAAGACTGGATATCCCTCTCGCCCTCAAATATCCCAAAATGGCCCTCACATAGGATATCGACTTTTAGGGAAAGGAGGAATTTTAATGATTCCTCAAAGGATGTGATTTTGTAGCCCATATTAAAGGGTCCCCATGCTTTACCATACCACCGAGCTGCTGTAATATTGCTGTCGTCTTTTTCAGATATATCAAGAATTGTGAGCAGTTCGAAATCCCTGGGCGTAGTGTCTAGAAAAACCGTTTTAAAGATCACGTTACGTCTGAACTTTGAACGGGAGTAGTAACGTAAATTTAGCATTAAAATTGTAAAACACTGAAATAGAGTTTGTGATATGAAACTACTGGATCAGGTTCGTGATGTGATTCGGGAAAGGTATTACTCTATTCGTGCTGGATAATCGTAGTTAATTGGATGAAACACTATATATTATTCCACAGAAAATGTCACCCAAAAGATATGGGATATGGGATAGCATTAAAGATTGTATGCGGAGTTAGGTAAATAATTCCGCATACAATCTTAAATGTTTAATGTTAGGCTGGTATGGTTGGAGTATAGGCTGATAAAAAGTAGAAAAAGTAAAGCTATGCCCCTTATTTCAGCTAATAGACAGTGGTAGTTCAGTCTGTTCACCAGTTGATTCGTTGATGACCAAAAGTTTACCCATATCCTCACGTTTTATCTGTTCATTTGCATTTAACAGTTCGATACCATAGATTGTCCCATCTGGAGCCATGTCCACTACTAACTCGTCGCTGATTCGAATTGTTTCTACTTCAGTACTCTTCTTATGAAAACGCAGGTAAGCAATGTTGTAGCGAGGATCATAAGTAAACCTCATAGTATAGCCTCCTTTTCTGATGCTCAAAAATATCGTGTGATAATAGTGATAACCAGCCAGTCGGTTTTTTCCTGAATAGCATAGGCTTCTACTTGTTTAGTTCTATAATGCCTGCCACGCCATTCACTGTCAAATAGAAAGTTGCGTCTAAAGCCAGTACGTCCAAACTTGGATGGGAATTGTTCGCCATGTTCCACTGTAGCTTTTACCTCCTCTTCGGTAGTACCACGCTCTATCATACGCTCCTGTGCATGAAGGTGAAAACGTACTGACATATACTATCTTCCTTTTACTTTTTTCTTGACTTCTACGAAATTTTTTCCATTTCAACAGTCTAAAATTTAGATTATACTACATATATGCAACTTTGTATCACTGCATCACAAATTTCATGTTGCAATTATCCAATAAGCAGAATGTGTTGCTCAATAATGCGCCTAATATTGAAAAATGAAATTACTGAAAACAGGGTCGTTATAGGAAACTGCTTGATCAAGTTATCTATGTGATTTGGAAAAAACATTATTCGATTAGCATTGAGCAAGCATATGTTAACTGGGTAAGAGATTATATCTTATTCCACAAAAAATGACACCCAAAAGATCTGGGAGAAAAGGAATTTTCATTATCTTATGAAGAGTATAGAGGTTTTTTTCGAAAAAGAGACCCGGAGAAAGTTTTTAGGATAAGTTGCAAACTTGGGATGATTTTCATCATATGGCCATAAAAAAGGGCATTGTTATCTCAACAATGCCCTTTCATAATGAGGCTGTTACGCCTTCTGTTGGTGTTTACTTTTTCTTCTTGCCTTCTTCTTTGACCTCTATCTTCTTGGCCTCACTCGCTTCAGCTTTTGGGAGAGTGAGCTTTAACACACCATCTTTGTACGTTGCGTCTAATTTATCTGTTTTAACTTTCTCGGGAATTCGAAAATTCCTCTGGAATGAACCGTAATGTCGCTCAACCCGATGGTAATTTTCATCCTTATCTTCCTTCTCCTGTTTCTTTTCGCCTTTAATAGTAAGGATTCCATCTAATAGCGTGATATCAAGTTCCTTAGCATCGATTCCCGGAATCTCACCAGTAATCATATATTCCTTTTCTGTTTCAGATATATCAAACGCTGGTACTAACATTCCCTCTTCACCTAAAAGGTCTGGAAGTTCAAGGTCATTGAAGAATTGGTCGAATACACCTGTACCAGGGAACAAAGACAGAAAACCGTCTCTCCTTGGTACTAATTGTAGCATACTTGTCATATCTGCCACCTCCTTTTTTAGTTTCTCGGTCGACCTATTGTTTGATATAAAGCTAATCATTATCGCTATTAATTCAAGAGGGAAAAAGGGGTAATTTTAAATTATCCGCTAACAGACTCTATACATTGGCTCATGAAGGTGCGTTCTTCTGCAGCGCGGGCATCGACTTGGGCGGGTGAAGCGCCTTCGGTCTTTAAACACATATCCACATGCGAGGCAGTAGAAAGGCCGGATAATAACCTTTTTTCTTTGGGCCGCTGCTGAGCGTGCAATATGAGGAAGATGCTCATAGACCTCTTTTTCCCGAATTCCCATCGCCTGGGAGAGTTCCCTGGCGCTCATATCCTTTTCGCTTAAAAGGGCGATCATCTGCTGACGGGTTGTTTTTACATTATTGTGATGTTCTTTTTGGTTCATTTGGCGGAGTTTATGGTAACTAGCCTTAGAGAACGAAGGAGTCATGATTGGATTGATAATCATGAATAGGGTATTTGCGTTATATTTTCATAATTTTACTATTCACGAAATATTCAAATGTATAACCAGTCATTTCTCCGGCTTTTTTATTGGGGATAGGCATCAACCGTGCTGAAAGTGGTTTATTGAGCTTTATGGCAAGAGACGCAATATCTAAGAGGAGGGCATACAGTTTATCCTCAGAGACATCTCCTGGTAATGGGATGGTATCGAGGCCGGTTCCACAGACCGATGAATAGAGCAATAAATCGGTGAGATTATACCTTTCTTCAGTATTTCTTTGTGCGAGCCCGTAATCTTCAAGAACCGGCAACATCAAACCGGAATAACCACATTTTTTAATATCTAAATTTCGAATAGTTTCAGTTATCACCCGTGCTATAGCAAGTGTTCCAACTTCCCCAAATTTACCTAAGTCTAACTTTTCAAAGGCATACGCAATGCTTTCATCTGGCTCTATAGATGTTGCAATTGAAACGTCGATTCCATCGTATTGTATTTTCTCTTTCTTGCTTATTTGCTCTGCAATGTTTTCTATTTTCTTGAATTCGGCCAAAAGGGTCTTTTTGAGAAAATGGGCTGCTTTTTCAATAGTCTTAGCCTCGGAAAACGCTTTATACACTAAATCACTATTTTCTGTTCCAATTGCAAAAGAAGTTGGCCCCTTATGATAGGCTGCCGGATAAAAAGGACTACCCGGCTTTGTGTTAAAGATGGCTGCAAATCTCAGATTCGCAAAACCATCCTCCTGTATAGTTGACAGCCTCTTCATCACTTTTGCGGTTTGCCTTGCTAATGTGTAATTTATTGTCTTGCTATCAGAAACGAGGCTTGTGCAAAACATGACAGAGGTGTTGTTTATCATATCATAGATGACAGGAATGAGTTTTGGGTCAAATGTGGTGCCGATGTTGAAATAATTGAGGCTATATTTATGCACAAGCGTCTCTAACTCTTTTACTAATCTGATAATCTGATTCTTCGATTCAAAATATTCCTCCCAGGGTTGTGTAGCTACTCGTACAGTTTGAACAGTATATCCGTTATTCTCAAATATCTCCTTTGAATTATTTGTAAACTCAGCAAGGTGCCTGATTTGTCTCTCTTTTACAGGGGCTTCAAGATTAAAGCCTGTGGTGATTGTTCTTATTTTCATTATTGGAATTGAAAAGTATTTTTTGTGTAAGGTTTCGTTATCTAAAGTGCATATAATGAAAGAGGTAATTAATCAAGGGCATTTTATTATATACACCCAAAATCCGAGATTGATTTTATGCAAATTGGTGTGTCTTGGCGTTTCAGACTGAAAAAACAATCTAGAGATCAAAAATATGTATCACCTTTAATGCATTTGGCCCATCTCTT
>JAFDHR010000256.1 GCA_019308645.1 Deltaproteobacteria bacterium | reverse complement strand
CTTGATGAACCCGGTGACACAGTTTATCAAGGTGGTCTTGCCAGAACCGTTTGGGCCAATAATGCCCACTATTTCTCCTTCATTGACATCTAAGCTTACCCGGTTCACTGCTATAACCCCACCAAAGGCCTTGGTTACCTCTTGTACGTGAAGGATAGGCTGATTGCTCATATCTTGACCCACCTTTCAAACTGATGATATTTCCGCTGGCCATAAACCATGACCCCCTCACTGCGAAAAACAATAAATGCCACGAGTATCAGGGAGTAAAATACGATGCGCAAGGTTCCAAAATCTCGTAGTAATTCGGAGATGGGAACTAGAATAAAACATCCCAACACCGGTCCCACAAGGGTGCCGGCACCGCCGATGACCGTCGCTGCAATAGGAATAATGGAAAAATCTAAGGCGAACTGGGATATCCCTGACCACATGTAGATGTGTACAAGACAGGCACCGCTCAGGCATCCCATTGCCGAGGCTATGAAAACAGCAATAGCCTTATAAAAGGTGATGTTCATTCCCGAGGCCCTCACTGCCTGGTCATTGTCCTTTACCGCACGGAAAACCAGGCCAATATCCAGGTTTACCAGCCGTCTCATTCCGAAAAGGAAGAGAAGTACCATCAGAATAACAAAGTACTGCTCGATCCAGCGGTTGGCAAAACTATCTACCCCCACAATCCCATCCGTACCCCCCAGTATATTCAGTGCCTCAATTATCCGTGCCATGAGCAAAGGGTACATAAGGCTTACAATAGCAAAATAGACACCACGCAATGGTAGGCAAGGCAGTAAAAGCACGGTGCAGATGCCTGCCCCTACTACGGTGGCAATAGGAATGGTCAAAAGAGGTGGCATACCAAAATAGGTATTCAGGATGGCGGCGAGATACCCGCCTATACCGATGAAAAAGGCTCCGCCCAAGCAAACCAGTCCCACAAAATGAGCCAAAAAATCAAAGCTCAGGGCAAGCAGTGCGTAAATACACACGATGGAAATGACCCGCTGCCAGTACATGCTGGACATAATGAGAGGAAGTGCCAGCATTCCCACAATCAGCACCAGTCGGGGCAGGGTGAGATAGGACAGCTCTCGCAAGGACATTATGGCATAGATTCCATCTGTACGGACCTTGATGCCCCTGTCCAGCCTTTCTTTACGGCGCTCCTCGATATTCACCTCCTAAACCCTTTCTTCCAGTTCCTTTTGGCGGCCAAAGAGACCCGAAGGCTTAAATATGAGGGTGAAGATAATCGCCAAAAGAGCCACTACCATCTGATAGTGGGCCCCCCAATAGACTACGGTCAGGATTTGGGCAAAGCCGATGATAAAAGCAGCTATCACTGCCCCCATCCAACTTCCCAGGCCCCCCACGATACAAACGGCAATGGCCAGGATCAACACATTATAACCTGCCTCAACCACGATGTTGCCCAGGGGTAGCAAAAGTATTGCGGCCAGACCCGCAAGCATAGAACCAAATGCCATGGCCACTACTGCCATAAAATCTGAATCGATTCCCAACATTAGAGCAGCACGTTCGTCTTGGGCCATCCCTCGCAAGGCCAGGCCAATCCGCGTATAGTGAGTAAAGAGCCAGAGAAATGCTACAACAGCAGCACAAATTCCGACTATCACTATCCTATGGTAGTCTACCGGGATATCGCCAATATTTATACTACCCTCAACGAATACAGGTAATGTATAGGTCATGCCTTTAAATCCCCACCATCGGAATCCTTCCAGGATGGCCAACCCGATAGCATAAGATGCAATAATCTCTGAGATGGCCATCCCTCGGACACGAATCAACACAAACTGATAAATGAGTGCTCCAATCACCCCGTTGATGATCATGGCCAGAATAATGCTGACCAGGTAATTCAGACCCAAGCCCCGCACCAAACTCCAGGTAACGAAACCGCATACTACATAAAGTGCGCCGTGGGCAAAATTGGGCACCCGGCTAATCCCATAAACTAGGGCAAAGCCCAAGGCCATAATGGCAAGGGCTATGCTGTTGATAGTGCCATAGATAAGGATATCCATAATAATGTCTACACCATAGTAGAAGATCCTGAACGAGGAAATATTGTAGGTTACGAGTTACGAGTTTTTAAATTTCCATGACACGCAACCCGTAACCCGAAACATCAAATTTTACTTCTTCATCCATGGAGGAAGTTTGATCTCACCCATGGCGATACTTTTTGGGAAAACAACCACCCTTTTCGCAGCCTGCCACTGGAAAATAGTTCCAACGGCTCCTTCTCCTGGATCCACACTGGGGATTACCTGATGGTCCTTTTTCTTTGGATCAAACCTGATCCTTCCATAAACACCCATCATATCGATCTCTTCAAGGGCCTTTACCACAGCATCTGATTTAAGGGAACCAGCCCTCTCAATGGCATCCTTGAGAACATAAGGGGCCATGTAACTAGTTGACGTGCCATATCCTTCAGGTTCTATATTCCACCTTTTTTTATATGCCTTAACAAATTTCATTGTCCATGGCGTGGCCTCGGATGGGGCGTTGCCCGCATTCACTACATTGGCCAGGCAATATTCTCCCTTTCCCTCAGTAGCCTTCCAGAAACCGGGTTGTTCAGCAGCCGCAATGATGGAGCCAAAAGGAAGGGCAGGTATCTTCATGTCATACCACTGCTTCAAAAGAATTGATGTCTCAGGCATATCCATCCAGATGAGGATGACCTGGGCCTTTTCTCTCTTGGCCTTAATTAGACCCATGGAAAAGTCTGTGGTACCTGTAGGATATATCTCAGGCTTACCAATAACATGCCATCCTTTCTTGGCCATAATCTTTGCGATTAAGCCTCCTCCTCCCCTGGCATGGGCCACATCCTGGATCATGATAAACAGTCTATCTACTCCAAACCTCTTCCCAATATCTATCAGGCATGGGATAATCTCCCCTGTGACCATCCACACGGCCTCACCAGTTATCCTGAAACAGTACTTGAACTTATCATACTCCTTGGCAACCCTGCGGTGGTACTTGGGAGTTAATACACCAGTTGTAAGTATTGAGACCTTTTTGTATTTGGACAGCAGATCCATAGCCGCCATTGCTGCCTCGGACCTAACAGGTCCTCCTATAATGAAATCCGCCTTCTTTCCGAGGATAAGCCTTTCCACTACTAAAAGTGCCTCGCTCACTGGCACCCCTGGCTCTAAATCCCTGGTATCAATGACCTCTACCTTAAATGGCCTTTTTTCGCCTGCTACATTAACACCACCTGCTGCATTGATCTCCTCAACGGCCAGGGTGATTGCCCTCTCTGCATCCCAGCCATAAAGAAAGGCTGTAGACAGGGGGCATCCTAAAACAATGGGTTTAACTGCCAAGGCAGAAGAGGTTGGCAGTATAACCAAAACTGCTAACAGCATGACAATAGTTGCAAAAAACTTTGTTTTCATGACTATCCCTCCTTTAAGGTTTATCTATACCCTTTTACTTTAACCCTCTTTTTCACCTCCTTTCTACTAAAAAGATTTGATAATTGTATAGGTTTTACTGGCAGATTAGGCTGGGGGGTTTTAGATAGGTAAATGAACGCTTCCTGCCAGAGATGGGCTCTGGCTTGATTCAAGCTGTTAATATCCTTAGGATAAAAAATCGGGGTATAATAGAGTTTTTTTAAGATATGAATAGAATCTCTATGCTCAATTGGATGGTAAGGTATGACTCTATCATCTAAAGTAACGGCATAGACCATAGAAGCAGATCCTCCTTAGATACATAGTTGCCACTTGGTATCTATTACTTCATGATTATTGCCTTGTCAAATTGTTTGTTGAACAATTGTTTGTTTAACACTTTTTTGATACTTTCCAGTTCTTTCATTAGTCATTCCCAATGTGATAAGGTATCTGAATAATAACACTATTTTTCGAACCTTCACATGTATTGAAATAAAGGATTAGGCTAGACTAGAAAACCTACTAAACAAAGAAAATCACATCCATACATAGATGGATGTGATTTTCTTTTACCGTTTATTCTCTATCTCTATTGAGAAGGCCGATTACTACCTCTTTTTCTCCACCTCCTCAAGCTGTTTGTGCATCTTTTCAGCATTCTCCCTCACATAGTCCCTCACCTTTGCATCCAACTCTTTATAGTCATCCAATGCATTCTTGAAGGCAAAGAGGTCCATCTCACAGAGAGAAAAGAGTGATCCATCCGCAGGATCCCTCC
>JAFDHR010000255.1 GCA_019308645.1 Deltaproteobacteria bacterium | reverse complement strand
TTCAGCTAGTCGTTCGGTTAAACGCAAGCTACCGTGTGTTGCATCGAAGATACAAGCGCCTTTACATTTTTCGGTTCCTATGGGTGATATGTTAGAGTAAAAAGTTCCAGTGCCTAAATCACGCTCTTGTACACCAAATTTGGCACAAAAGGCTTCAAGAATGCGATGTGCCATTGCCTCTGAATTTAAATAATTTTCTGTGAAAAACCAGCATACACCAGTTGTCTCGAAGAACCTGTTAAGTTCACGTTGGTAAAATTGAGAGGAAGGCCCATACAAATGTTCCTCTTTTATAGAGCCACGTTGATTAGTGAAACCAGTAACTCGTTGGCTAACCTGCATTTCGGCTTCTGCTATAAAGCAATCATCCGATCGTAAAAGATTCAATATTCCACCTTGAAAACGCGGGAAGACCATTGTTTGTGCTAAGGGTCTTGTTGTCCAATATTTCTCTCTATAAACATGAATCTCACCAGAACGATAATTAAAACGATAAACCCGGTAAGGACGACCCATATAATAATATATAGCACCTGGATAAGCTTCCCTAAGAACCTGTGGAAGTGTTAGAGTCCCAAGTTGTAAGCCATATCTATCTTTTACTTGAAAATTTTTTTCAATTCCGCTACGTATTGGGAACTCTCGATGAGGGCCTGCCTGTGCTCTTTGTTTCAGGGTGTAAAGATCATGAGGAATGACATCAGTCGGATTCATTTCATTTTCCAAAAAGTCTTTAAAGGATAAAGGGAGGGATTCCAAGGTAGATATCTTAGATGGGGTTTGTCCTAATTCTCCAAATTCAAGTGCCGCACAAAGAGCATTAGTATATTGGATGTAACGGTTTTCTAAATAAAGCCAATTTGGCTCAATTTGCGTCTCCATATATTTGTGAAGTCCATTGGGATCACCAGTAATTGTGCCGCGATTGTCGATAAAAAAGCAAATACCAGGCCTTTTTCTACCACCCCTACCTAATCTCTGCCAGAAAGCTTTGAGGGATGGAGGTTTATTTAAAAGCACTATTAAGTCCATTTCTCCAATATCTATTCCCAATTCCATCGCACTCGTAGAGATGACCCCTGACAATTGTCCTTTTCCAAGGGCTTTTTGAATCTCATTTCTATCTTGGGCTTCATATCCTGCTCGATAGGGAAGTATAGATGGACCTATTTTAGAGCCTACTTTATCTTTTCGCATATCTTGGATACCAGCCTCTAAATCATCACTCTTAAAAAATACATCTTCATCTTTATCTGCTCCTTGTGCGCGACGAATGGGCATTACTAGACGCTCAACCATTCTCCTTGTATCTGCAAAGGCTAGGAATTTGCCACTCTGAAACTTGGCTAATTCCTTCAACAGGCTTACCGTGCTTTCAAAGCTATTGCCCGCAATCTCTTGTGCTAACAAAATAGTTTTTGAGGGAATTTTGGAGCAATCATCATCAGGGCCAAAAATTTGTGCTTTTCTACCTGTTAGCTTATTGACAAATTCATCTGGCTTATCAAGGGTTGCTGTGCTGGTTATTATTCTTTCCGGCATTGAGGCTACTTGAAAGCGTCTAAGGAAGTAGGCCATGTTTGTTCCAAATACACCTTCGTACGAATGAGCTTCATCCAAAATAAGTAGCTCAATGTTCGCCATAAATTCTTTAACCTCTTTTAATCCTAGATGGCTCATAAGCCAGGCGTGGGCTACATCCGGTGTCATAAGCACTACATTGTTAACGTCCAAAATTTGTGGTCTTTTGTCAATTGATACTCCACCGTCGATGTATCCAAGCTTTATGTCAAAAGGTTTTAAGAAAGATAACCATTTTTCCATTTGGTCCTGCATCAGAGCTCGCGCTGGATAAAGAGCAAGTATTTTGGTTGATTTATTACGAATGATCATATCTGTTGCGATAGCCATAAATACAAGACTTTTGCCAGATGCAGTCGAAGTGGCAAGGCAAACATCTTCCCCACCCATTGCAACCTCAATTGCTTTTGATTGATGCGTATAAAGTCCATTTGGATAAGTTGAAACAATCAAATCTCGAAGCTCATTATGCAACTTTGGTGGAACTGGTTGATAGATTGCATCACGCCCTGGCAATTCGAAACGCTGATTAATATTAAAGCCAGCCTGAATTGCTATGTCAGTAACAGAATCTTCTGTATAACCTTCTGGACATTGCATTTCCAGGTGATACTCATATTTGTATTCTACCATTCTATACTCCCTGATTTAAGAAAAGTAATATTAAACCCTCCTCTTCATATTAATCTTATCCCTGAGCACTCCCAAACACCTAAAAGTCACAGCCATGGAAGAAGATCGGAGTGAAGTCCATTTGGCTGCGGAAGGCTATGCCCTGGAAGTGCTGGACGAGGGACCGGTAGCGCTCCTCGCTCTCCCGCAGCGCCTCCTCCGCCCCCTTGCACTTAACCGCTTCCTTTTCTAACTCCTTGACTCTTTATTTTAATTCTTCATAGGTTGGTTTTCTGGTCATTAGAATATCCTCCAATTGCCCTTAAAATAGAAAAGCCCACACCAGGACAAATTAATTCATCGTAATGAGGGCTTAGTTCTAGCCTTGAATCCATATCCCCTTCCTCATCTGAGAGGGTTAGAGATCATGAGACATGCTAAATGGTACTTTCAACTATTATGGTTAAATCATACCAAAATAAAAGAGCTTACGGAAGGTCAAAATATCAGTTTTTCAACGAAAAGACTCCATATATTGTATATTTTTTCATCAACCTCGTTTTCATGTTTCGTGCTTTAATCAATCGTACAGCCAAATTAAATTCACTCAAGGTTTCGTTTGGTAGTCACAAGTTTTTTGGATTCCGATTTCTCAACAATCATATAATAAACATCGAATTCTGACATCTGAAAGATGAAATTACTTTTTCTCTATACCTAATTCTTTGCGAATCCAAGCAATGTCATACTCGGGCTGGCCATTCTCTCTCCTGCTTTGTTCCCTATATTCTAACAATCTTAGCAATTCCTCAAGCTCCCTTCTCCCCTCCTTCGTCCTTGCAGCTTCCCTTGGCGACTTATCTCCAAGGGCAGGGATTTTGGAATCAAGCCAATCGCTGTAGTATTTATCGAAAAAATCTTTAGTGATTCCTTTTTGTATCTCGGGGTCGATCTCTTCGGTGTCGGATGCCCCCTTGTCTTCGCTCAACTTCGACTCAAGGGTCTGTATGCTGTCCAATCTATGCTTAACTGCAGGTTCTAAGTTTTTTTCTAAAACGGTTTTCCCTACTTTGAACCTATCCTCTCCCATAGCCGATAACTTTAGTCTATCGGGACCTAACTTAAGATTCCCCAGTATCCTATAGCTTTCATGACCAGGCCCCTCCGTAAAAAACGATTGAAAAATCATTCCTTCTTTTGGATGTTTCCCTTCGAACAGTTTAGAAGACTCTCCTCTCTCAAGCCAATCGAAGGTATAATTCAAAACTTCACCATCCTTATGCTCAGTGTATCCTGTCATTTGGTAATCAGAGATCTTGGATAATTTCTCTACCACTAAGTCGCAATCAATAACATCGTAGATCGCCTCATAAATGACCATCTCCTCCCCATGGCTGGTGACGATCCTTGGTGATTCAGCGGGTTCGACTTCTTTTGTAATCACATATTGTCTGAGAAGATATCCCTTTTGCTGTAGAAAATCCGAAAGCGACGTATTTGGATGTGCTTTCAGGTGCTTCAGATAATGGCCCATCACAAAGTCAGAAATGTCTTTTTTTTCGTTAGGTGGTAGTTTTGCTCCCATTGCCGAAAATTGCCACTCGTCCAAAACCCACACCTTTCGGGCCATCAATAATTCCCATTGCTTTATGGACCTTGAAATGCTGATATCGTGGATAAAGAATCCCTCGTCTGTAAAGATGTCCTCACAGTAAACCCCATTATTCTCTTCTACACGGGTGATTTGATAGACGGAGATGTTGGTCGCCTGCCAGTCTTTCAGTATCCGGAGCTCCGTTTTGGTTAGTTTTGGATTATTTTCAAGATAGACAGTGATAAGTGGCTTTCCAAAGCCAGGAAGGACGTAATCATGAACGAACCACTCCGTGAAACCAATCATATCGGTTTCTACCATAGCCCGAAGGTTCAGTCCCTCCTTAAGCGTCTTCCAATATTGGTCGATGGCCGCTGGATAATAGTCCCTTAAGTTCTCCATATCAATAAACTTCATGATTTTCCCACGGAGGGAATCCACGG
>JAFDHR010000254.1 GCA_019308645.1 Deltaproteobacteria bacterium | reverse complement strand
TGCCGTGGCCGGACTCCCCATGGAGGTCCGGTCAATGACACCGTCACCATCTGTATCCACCCCATCGTTTCCGGCAGAAAAGAGAATCAAGAATTCCTTATTGTTCCACATGAATTGGTCCACGTCTTCGGAAGAAGATGTATAGGCCCCTGCCTGGGAGGACCCCCAGCTGTTGGTGTGGATGCGGGCATTGACATTATATGCTTGCTGAAAAAGGGTGTTCAGATCTGTGGGAATACCTGTGAGAGATTCTGTTGTATTGTTTTCCAGAGCCTGAAATACCAGGGTCGCTTCAGGTGCAATTCCTGCATAATAACTGGTATAGGTGTGCGTTGCAGGAGTACTGCCTGAAACGTCGCCATTGCCAAGAACGGACCCGGCCACATGAGTACCATGACCGGAATTGACGTCACTTGCTCCATCGCCCACGCGGTCGAATATCGTAGAAACCCTCGAAACGCCGCTGCCGTCCTCGAAGTCATCGTGGAGACTTGCCGTGGCAGTGCTCCCCTGGTCCAATCCAGTATCGGCCACGCACACCACCTGGCCTGCCCCGTAGAGATTATGGATGTCCCAGACATCGGTGGCATCCATAATACCGGCTGCCACATTGTTGTGAAGTTTCCAGATTGGGGCCCTTTCGATCCACTTAACACCGGTAGTTTTCGACACGGTTGGGAGGTCTTCCAAGAAAAGCCGTATTTCCAACTTCGCCCTCTGATGGTATTCCGAGACATCCAGGACCGCACCTCCCAGGTGTTTAATTTGCTCCGCAATTGGACCGACATCTTCTCCCGGAAAAAGAGTGACAATGAATTCTCTCTGTGAATATATTTCTCCGGCCATCATTGTTTTGGCAAGAGCGGGCTCGATTCTGTAGTCAGGTTGATAGATTCCCACCCAGCGCACGTTCTCCATGAACTCCACGGCCACACGGGATTCGTCATCCATTTTCACGATAAAGGCAAAATCAGGCAGATAGTCGAAGACCTGAGCCCCTAACTGTTCCAGCTGTTTCCGCTGCTGCGCCCGAACTGGGCCGTCAAACTGAACTATACAGTACCCTTGCTCTCCGTGCGCATACGCTTTAATGGAGAGCCGTTCCGTAAATGTATCAGGTTCAGGTTTCATCAGAGGGTCAAAACTACCTGAGGCAAGTCGAAGCTTGACACTCTCGCTGGGTACTGCTGGAAACAAGGGTCGCTGATTGTCTAATTTTTTTGATTCGATCGTTTTTCCCGCTGTCAGCGGCATAAAGCCACCCACGGCGGTGATAAGGATTGCTAAGAGCGCAAACAGAATTGCCTTCCTTAGGATTGATTTGTCAGTTCTCTTTTCCATTATTCAGCCATCCTTTTTATATTGGTAGGAGACAGTTTGAATTCGGGGACCCTCTCGACGTATCTCACGCCGGATAGACGGACCAAGTTACCAATTCCGTTGCTGGATATGGCTACCTTGATTTTTTCCCCTCGCCGAGATATTTCAATAATTTTACCTCCCAAACTTTTTATCTTGGATTTTAGGCCCGACACATCTTCTCCCTTGAAAACCGATACTATGAGCTCAATCGACTGCTCTCCCTTTTCTGATAGCTTTTTCATCAAGTCGGGGGCAATTCTGTATCCTGGCTGGTAAATGCCGACCCATCGGACCGAGTCTATTGCCTGGACAGCTTTGCGAGTTTGATAATCCATCCTAACGAGAAAGGCAAACTGGGGGATATAATCAAAAATAACAGCTCCGGTCGCAGCTACTGCGTCCTTCCACTGCTTCAACACCGGCCCCTTGAACTGCAGGATGTAATACCCTATCTCGTCTTCTGGATAACTCTCCAGAGTCAATTCATGGGGAAGTGGGACAGGGCCGGTTTGTGACAATGGATCAAAAGCGCCTATGGCTAGATGGATCAGAACAGACTCTTCCATGGCCAAACCTTTTTTTGCCGTCTGGTTGTCGACCCTGTGTTTGTAAGCAGATTCTGCGTACTCAACTTCAGAGAGGGACGAGTATCGTTTTATCATCTCGGGAACTGTCGTGTTCTGAGGAATTTTTAGTTGACAGACTCGACCTCCCTCGATCATTTTGATGGCTTGAGTTCCCATCATTCTGTTGATTTCTTCGATCCTTTCAGGTGACGTAGACTTCTTGAACTTGACGTCAATCTGATACTCGATGTGAGTGTGGTATTGACCTTGAATCGTCTCTTTCTCACAGCCTAAACAAAAAACTATAAAGAGGCTTATCGCCAAGAAAACACGTGCCATTTTAAAGTAAGATTTTCTCCAAATCATTGGCCCACCACACAACCTATGATTGGCAACAAAATATGAGCTTTCTTGAAATTAAAAGACCAAATCACCTTTTCGGCAACCCCGGTGTCTATGATAAGGGGGGACATCCGTGCAGAACGTGCGTAGGAATCAGCTTACCTAAGGAAAGTGCCCCGTTTATTAGAGGTTGTTTATCTCCGGCTGCATAATAGATTACTAAAAAACAGAAAGCTTCTCAAGTCAAGAAAAATGAAAGGTTTGGGTTTGAGGAAAGGTAAGCCATATTCTCCACATCTTGCGGTGGATTTCAGTAATCACAAACGTATGACTTCGTGTCTTATGTTACTCAAATCCGAACAAATTTCAGCTTACGTATGGTAGTGGAAAGTTCAATATCATTTTAAAACCTGTCCGCTAAAATAAAGACCTCCATCCTACCCAAATGTCAGTGATCCAGATTTATATGAAAGAAACTTGAAACTTGAAACTAGATAAGAAGGAATTCTACATCCATACTCAATGAGTAACGAATGACGGGAAATTTTTTTACCCTTCGTTGTGGCCGAAAGGCCATGAGTGTTCATTTGGTTTAGAAGCTACATTCATTGGAATTATTCTAAACATGCGCTGTGTGCAGATAAAAAGATAATGTGATAATCCCCTGGCCCAAACCTGATTTTATTGTCTTGATAGATTTATAATGTAACAATGTTTCCCATAGGCTTAACAGGTTGGTTCAAACACATAGCGCCAGAACAGGCTGACATGTAAGAATTTATATAGCTTCCACTTCCTTATTGTTAAACAAATAATAGTTTGCTATTGTCACGTTGCGCCAGGGCAGGCTTGACATGCATGTCTTAACCCGATTAAAGAAGGCTATTACACATTGAATGGTGACGCTATGCATACATTTTTTAAACGGATACATTCTAAAACTCGTTTGTTTAACCCGCTAAAGGACTTTTCTTTAGATGAAATTCCCTTTGAGATACGCTGTGACCCCTTAACAGGGGAAACGGGACGGGTCTTCGATACACCATACAGGCCTCCTGATAGGCCTGATATAGCTGAGACAATTCAGCGATCCAGAGAGATGTTCTGCCCTTTTTGTCCTGATGCATTAGAGAAATCTACTCCTTTATTCCCAAAGGAGTTTATTCCAGAGGGAAGGATCAAAAAAGGAGACGCCACCCTGATACCAAATCTTATTCCCTTTGATACATATGCTGGAGTATCTATCCTATCCGGGGAACACTATATCGGGATAGAGGATTTAACCCCGGAAATAATGAGGGATGCCTTTTCTGCTGCCCTACAATTTATCCAAAGGGTGACTGACTTTGATCCTGAGGTACAATTTTTTTCTATCAACTGGAATTATATGCCTCCATCCGGATCAAGCCTGGTTCATCCACATCTTCAGGTGAATTGCGGGTATGTTCCTACAAACCATCACAGGATTCAGATTGAGGGGTGCAAAAGATACCTTGAGGAAAACGGAAACAGCTTCTGGCAAGATTTTATAAATGCAGAAAAGGGGTGCAAAGAGCGCTACATTGCTGAGATAGGGCCTACCTTTTGGACATTAAGCTTTGTACCCCAGAGTTTTTTGCCGGATGTCTGGTGCATTTTCCCAGATCACTACTCACTAATTCAGTTATCAATGACTGAAATTGCCAGCTTCCTTCAGGGGCTCTCAAGGGTTTTACAATATTTTGGCCAAGAAAATATTCATGCCTTTAATATGTCAATCTTTTCTGTAAAGGAAGATGAAGATTTCAGGGTTAACGCCAGGATCTGCCCTCGACTACTCACCCGTGCTATCGGTAATAGTGACCGGGCTTATCTGTATACACTTCACAAGGAACCATACACCGTCATACCTCCGGAATCCCTTTGTTTAAAGCTGAAAGAAAGCTTCGCTTAGAAAAAGAAGGGGGGTCATAAGATCGACAACA
>JAFDHR010000253.1 GCA_019308645.1 Deltaproteobacteria bacterium | reverse complement strand
TCGGATCGGCATTGCAGCGCAGGCCGTAGGGATTGCCCAGGGTGCCTTGGATGTCTCAATTAAGTACGCAAAGGAGCGTATCCAGTTCAAGGTTCCCATCGCACGGCACCAAGCGATACAGATGATGCTGGCCGACATGAGTACATCTGTTGAGGCCGCGCGATTGCTCACTTACAGGGCTGCCCACAAGAAGGATAAAGGCGAATCCCTGTCCGGACCGTCCTCTATGGCAAAGCTGTTCGCAGCCCGAACCGCTTCCCAGGTTGCATCCATGGGGTTACAGATCCACGGCGGATACGGGTACAGCAAGGAATATCCAATAGAACGATATTTTCGCGATGCGAGAGTTACAGAGATATACGAAGGCACCAATGAAATACAGCAGATGGTAATCGCCCGTGAATTGATGAAGGCGAGTTCATAGAAAAATTTGAAAATCCTTTTAGGCAAATAAAAAATGAAGATAATAGTGTGTGTCAAACAGGTATTGGCAGCCAACCAGATCAAATTTGACGTAAAGACCAACACCATGGTGCGGGCGGCTGATACCTCATACATAAATCCAAATGATCTTTTTGCCATTCAGATAGCAGTTCAATTAAAGGAGAGATATGGTGGCACAATAACCGCGGTGACCATGGGGCCGTCGATAAGTGAGGAGGTGCTGCTCGAGGCAATGGCCCTGGGAGTGGATCGGGGAATGCTTCTTAGCGACAGGCGATTTGCAGGCGCCGATACGCTGGCTACTTCCTATGTGCTGGGGATGGGAATTCGCAAGCTCAGTGATTTCGACATGGTATTGTGCGGCACTGAGTCCACAGATAGTAATACAGGCCAAGTGGGGCCCCAACTTGCTGAGGAGATGGATTTGCCGCAGGTTACCGGGGTGGAGAAAATTGAGAAGCAAGGTAGCATGATAAGGCTTGAGCGCGTGTCCGATGGACTTCGCGAGGTAATGGAAGTGGCTCCTCCTGTTCTGCTCACCATCTCTCGTGAAGCAGTATCTCCCGGCCTGCCCAGCCTGTTGGATATCCAGGATGCGTATGTAGACATAAAGTTAGACTGTTTTACCCTGGATGACCTGGAGGCTGATGAGCAAAAAGTCGGCCTCAATGGTTCAGGAATATGGGTAACGGGGCTAACCCAGGTGCCCAACGAACAGAAAAGGTGCGAGTTTATCAAGGGAGACTTTCGGCAGCAAGTGCAGACCTTGATGGAGAAGCTGAGAGAAAAGAATTTGATAGATTAGTGAGGTTCCATGGCGGACGATTTTCAGGTCTGGGTATTCGGAGATCATCGCAATTTTTTTCAAGACCGATTGACACTACAGGTATTGGCGCAAGCCCGTAGGCTGGCTGATAAGCGAAAGGGCCTGGCAGTAGTGATATTGCTGGGACACGAAGTGGATGACATCGCTAAGGAGTATATCGCCCACGGTGCACACCGGGTTTTAAAGATCGATCATCCGCTCCTTGCCAATTATCAGGTTGATCTGTTTATTTCCACAATCTGCGATTTAATACACGAGCACGGTCCGGATATATTTCTACTGGGCGGGTCCGATTTCGGTCGGGAACTCGCTCCCAGGGTGGCCAAACGGCTAAAGGTTGGGCTGTGTGCCGATTGTATCGAACTGGAACTGGATCCTGAGACTGGAAAATTGACTGCATCCAGCCCCGCTTTTGGCGGATCTGTGGTGGCTGGCATTGCCTGGAGTGAGAGCCGACCATGGATGGCGACCATTAGCCCCGGCATCTTCAAAGAGCAAGGCCATAATGAATCTTTACGCGGAGAGATCGTCAGGGTAGAAAAGAATATAGATGAAGCACAGATCCGGGTCAGGACAGTTTCTTCATTCCGGGAGCCAAAGCAGGCACGTCCGCTCGAAGATGCCAACGTGGTTGTCGCCGGCGGGCGAGGTATGAAGGATGTGAATGGATTTCATTATATCAGGGAGCTTGCAATGATGTTCGGTGGAGAGGTGGGGGCTACACGCCCGGCAGTTGACGAGCATTGGACTTCCCATGATAACCTCATCGGACAGACAGGCAAGTCCATTAAGCCGCGGCTGTTGATTACCTGTGGGACTTCAGGGGCAATACAGTATACCGCAGGAATAAAGGAGGCTAAGACCATCGTGGCAGTAAACCGCGATCCGCACGCTTTCATTTTTCAGATTGCGGATCTGGGCGTAGTAGCCGACGCCAACTCATTCCTCCCCTCATTAATAGCTGAGATTAAGAGGCATCAGTTTCAAGAAATCACTGAACTCTACCGCGCGGGCCGCACACAAGAGAAAATCGGAGGAGACTCAACGTTTGGCCGGCGGATCAAAAGGTTGCGTGAAGACAGAAAGTTAACAACGGGTCAGCTGGCTTCCCAAACGGGAGAGATGCCGGAATTCATCGAAAGCGTAGAGAAGGACACTATCACACCGCCGGTTTCCTTTTTGCTCCAGCTTGCCCGTGCCTTTGATATTGATCCCAGCAATTTTCTCTCGAAACACGAGAAGATAGAAATCGGAGAGAAGCGGCACGAGAGCTTTTTTAAACGCACACAGGACTATTCCTATCGCACATTGACGGCAGGCGCTGCGGATAAGCATTTGCGGGCCTTCATGGTGTCCATTGAGCCAAAAAAAAGACACAAGATTGTCGAGTACAAGCATCCGGGTGAGGAATTTGTCTTTGTGATGAGCGGGGAGCTGGAGATTACCCTCGGTTCTAAAGCTTACCATCTAAAACCCGGAGAAACTATCCATTTCAACTCTGAGACCAAACACAGACTTCGTAACCTCTGCGAAGAAAAGTGCGAGCTTATCGTCGTTCTCTACACCCCCTGAAAGGATATTTTAGCAGGAGAAGCTCGTTATATAATTACAAAATTCGCTTCCATGTGAGGGCAGTATAAGATACAGGCGCGTGTGTGCCAATGGAAAGGCCGGGTAGGAGATGGTAGTTGAGCATTAGCCAGGAGGGGAACGTTTTTCTTAAAAAACAGTACTATTCGGTAAATCCACAAGATTTTGGGGTTTCTTCCTACACCTGAAAAGTGATGATTAGCGTGTCAAGGCATTTATCGAGACCCTACCTAATTTTATTGGAGAACGTAACATGAAATATCAAGTAATTAAAGGTTTGATAAGAGCACCTTCACCCATGAATTAATCTTCTTTTGGTCTACTATTTAAATAGTCTTGTGATATCCAAATGGTTTATGAAAACGATATTTGGTTGCAATAATGGCAAGCGATCAAAGGTTTTGACAAGCCTGATTATTATAAGGTATTCTCAATAGATGACAGGTCGATATCAAAATGGGATACTGTCAAGGTACGACAAGCAGTAAATAAAAATATAGTATAGGTCGAGGATTAGGTGTGTCTGAATCAAGGACTTTAAAAGCGCTTTTAGTCACTCTGTATTGGATACAAATTTAAAACTACATAAAAACCTCAGATAAAGCCCCATACTTCAATATTCATAAATGATTATGCAGAAAAAAAGTAAAATTTTTTCCTTGTTTCATTATACCACTCAAGCTGGACTATGTGGAATTATTGAAAGCAAGTCACTGTGGTTTACAGATATATTTTACCTTAACGATGCGACTGAATTAGAATATACTTTCAACTTGGTACAGGACGTAATAGAGATAAAAAGTAGGAATATGGATGTGAGAGGTTTAATGGCCGGCTCAGATAGTAGCCAGATAATCCACTTTATTAATGAGTCTGCACAGTATAGATTCATAGCTGAATCTGTAGGATTTTATGTATTTTCTTTCTCTAAAAAACCGGATGATTTGAGTCAATGGAGAGCATACAGCGATGATGGGGGGGTATTGTATTGAATTTGATGCCACCAAAATTTCCGAAATTGCTACAGAAAAAAAGTTAATAAAAGCAAAGTGTCTATATGATGAACAAAAACAACGAGAGGAAATCGGAAATATAATAGACAAAACACATGCTGATTGTAAAAAGGATGACATTATAGAGTTAATAAAAATTAAGAATCAAGCAATACCTACAACTAAGTTAACACAGGAACAAGAAAAAATTAAGGACAATTCAGGCTAAATTTATCAGACAGTTATTAATTTTGGCGTTAAAATTCAAGCATGAAAAATTTCGTGATGAATCAGAGTTGCGTATGTATAAAGTTGCTGAAAAATCAAAAGGCATGTCGTTGAAATTTCGGCCTGGCAAAACAATGCTTATTCCTTACCAAAAAATTAAAATCGCTGAAA
>JAFDHR010000252.1 GCA_019308645.1 Deltaproteobacteria bacterium | reverse complement strand
TCAATTCCCCTGGCCCATCCAGGGCCTTTTTTGATATATTCATCAATATTCCCATACCTATAAGATTAATAACGAGAGAGGAACCACCATAACTTATAAAGGGAAGCGTTAGCCCCTTAGTTGGCAAAAGGGCCATTACCACGCCCATATTAACGATTACCTGCACTGCCAGCATACAACTTATCCCTAATGCAAGATAGGTCCCAAAAAGCTCAGGCGCTTGCAAGGCAATCTTGATTCCCCTGATTATAACAAAAGCAAACAGGATCAATAAAACACTCACCCCTATAAATCCTATCTCCTCAGCAATGATTGACAGAATAAAATCGGTATGGGGCTCTGGGAGATAAAAAAGTTTTTGCTTACTATTGCCAAGACCGACTCCTGCGAACCCACCCGAACCAAAGGCCAAAAAAGAATGGATTATCTGAAATCCAAACCCTTGAGGATCTTGCCATGGATTTAAAAATGCCCACCACCGATGAAGCCTATACGCGGTATGGGATATCAGGTAAAAACCAATGGGCGTCAGGAGACCTAAAAGAACAAGAAGCTGCCCTAAATTCACTCCACCAATAAAAAGAAGGATTAACATCCACATTCCTATAATGACAGCTGTTCCAAGATCTGGCTGGAGAAGGATGAGTATCATAAATATCGCCGGCACCAATAAGTGCGGTAACAGCCCATGAAAGAGGCTTCCCATACGCTCAACGTTTTTACTCATGCTGTAGGCCACGAAAATTGCCAGAGACAATTTTACTGCCTCAGATGGCTGGATTGAGATAAAACCAAACCTGAGCCACCTTTGGGCGCCTGCCACTTTAACTCCAAAACCTGGTACAAAAAGTAACATTAACAGAATTAAACTCAATCCCAAAAAAAAGTAGACGAATTTTCTATATAAAAGGTAGTTAATATTTTTTGCCAACATCATAAGAAAAAGCCCAAAAAGACAAAATACTCCCTGCCTTTTAAGATAGTAATAGTGATCTCCATATCTCTCTTCGGCCAGAATTGAGCTGGCAGAAAAAACCGCAATTAATCCAATGCCAATCAACAGGAGAACAGCGATGAGGATAACAGGATCAAAGCTGTAATTAGCTGTTTTCTTTAACACCATTTTTTAATCTCCTAACCGCATCTTTAAAGACCTCTCCCCTGTGATTAAAATCCTTAAACATGTCAAAACTCGCGCATGCTGGTGCAAGGAGAACTACATCTCCCTTCTGGGCCTGATTAAACGCAAGAGATACTGCATCAATCATACTGGTTGCTATACTCCATGATATTTTATTGCCAAATGCCGCTGATAAAAGACCACTCGCCTCCCCTAAGAAAACAGCCCGTTTTACCTTCTCAGACGCTGCCTCAACAAGCCGATGATAATCACTGCCCTTATCCCTTCCCCCGGCAATCAAGACAACAGGTTTTGAAAAACTGGTAATAGATTTGATAGCTGCATCTATATTGGTAGCCTTCGAGTCATCATAAAAAGTTACACCTCGCACAGTATCTACACGCTCAATCCTGTGGAGTAAGCCCTGAAAATGATCGATTACCTCCTGTATAGCAGAGGGAGGTATCTTGAGGACCAAACATGTTATAATTGCAGCCATCAAATTTGTTTTGTTATGGTTTCCAGGCAATGAAAATCTTTCCAGGTGAAATGTAATTACCGCCTCCCCTGGAAGTTTGGCCGCTATACCACCATTTTCTAAAGCTGCAACCCGCTCAGGTTTACTCTTCAATCCATACCTATATACTGTAGGTCCATTTTTAGGCTGCTCATTTCTTAGCAAGAGATCATCATCATTTAATATGAGGATCTGCTCCGGACCCTGGTTTGCAAATACCCTCTCTTTAGACCTAACATAGGAGGTATAATCTGTATACCTGTCGAGATGATCAGGGGTTATATTAAGAATCAGGGCCATAAGAGGGGAAAAGGTTTGGGTGGTATCAAGTTGAAAGCTGCTTACCTCTAATACCACATAATCAACCTCCTGCTCTCCAGCTATATAATACGTAAGTGGGCGTCCAATATTTCCGCCAACAAATACGCGTTTTCCCCCTTTACGGAGCATCTCACCTATTAAATTTACAACCGTTGATTTACCATTTGTTCCAGTTACAGCTATACATGGTGTTTTTAAATATCTACTCGCAAGCTCTATCTCTCCTATTATAGGAATTCCCTGATCCCTGGCCTGAGAGAGTGGGTTGATATCAAGTGAGATACCAGGGCTTACAACAATTAAATCCGACTCTAAAAAGGACTTTATCCTGTGCCCACCAAATTCAAGTTTTACTCCTGATCTGAAAAGATCAGCTACAACATCCTTGTTAAAATCAGCCTTCTTTCTCTTTTCACTCACGGTCACTTGAGACCCTTGCCTCACAAGCCATTTAGCCGCTGCAAGGCCACTTTCACCAAAACCTACTACCAGAACATTTTTTTCAATTTTCGATTGCCAATTGACAATTTTCAATTATCTACCTTAACTTAAGTGTACTCATCGAAAGCAGAGCAAGCATAATCGCAACAATCCAGAACCGAATGGTCACCTTTGGCTCCGGCCATCCTTTGAGTTCAAAATGATGATGTATGGGGGCCATTTTGAATACACGCTTGCCACCAGTTATTTTAAAAAAGCTTACTTGCAAAATTACTGATAAGGCCTCAACCACAAAGAGACCACCAACCATGATAAGTGCTATTTCATGCTTACTAATCACGGCTATCATCCCTAATGCAGCACCCAACGAAAGAGAGCCTGCATCTCCCATAAATACCTGAGCGGGATAGGTGTTGTACCATAAAAACCCCAGGCCTGCTCCTACCACAGCGCCGCAAAACACAGAAAGTTCTCCTGCGCCACTTACATATGGAATCTGCAGGTATTGGGCAATCTTTATGTGTCCAGCAAGATAAGAAAACACAAGATAACTAAGGAAAGCAATAATGATCGGCCCTATAGCAAGACCATCCAATCCATCGGTGAGATTAACTGAATTGGATGCACCGACAACAACTAAAATAATCAAAACAATATAAAACATCCCAATGTTAGGGAGAAAATTCTTAAAAAATGGAAAACTTAGCCTTGAATCAAAACCAGTGTACTTGTACAGGGCTATTCCAACAAGGGCGGCAATTCCGACCTGCATGGAAAATTTGTACCATCCTCTCAACCCTTTACTGCTCTTTCTTATTACCTTAAGATAATCATCCAAAAAGCCAATAGCACCAAAAAACAAAGTGACAAGCAAGACCAGCCAGACATACAGATTTCTTAGATCCATCCAAAGAATTGACGATATAAGCACTGAAATCAATATGAAGGATCCCCCCATAGTTGGTGTTCCAACCTTATTTTTATGGTTAGGAGGTCCATCCTCTCTGATATACTGACCAATCTGGAGTCTGCTTAACCTTGGAATGATCCAGTATCCAAGAAGTAGTGAAAGAATAAGCGCAGTCAGGGTGGCGTAGATAGTTCTGAATGTTATATATCTGAATACATTCAAAAAGGAATAATCAGCATGAAACATATAAATCAGTCTATATAGCATTCTTCTATCCCTTGCTTAGCCCAAAATATTCACTCACAGCCTCAACCACCTTATCAAGGGCTACTTTTCTTGAACCCTTCATGAAAAGAATGTCGCTCTTCTGTGTATTTGCCTTTATTAAATCACTCATCTCAGCATGAGTAGTTGCAATGTGTGTCTGCTTTCTGTCCATACCCCCTTGACATGCCCCTTCTATAACATTGCGCCCATGTTCACCCATTACAACTAAATATCTTGCTCCCATAGCAGCTACCAGCTGACCCGCATCAAAATGGTATTTTGAAGACTCTTTGCCTAATTCCATCATCTCTCCAAGCCCTATTACCAAACCTTGATTCTTCCCTACCAACCCCTTAATAGTCTGTAGGGCCGCCCTGAGAGATGATGGATTGGCGTTATAGGTATCGTCAATAATCCGTATACCACTATTCAAATCTATAAAATGAAAACGACCTTTAATTGGCTTAAATTTCCCTAAACCCTGTGTAATCAATTCGTTTGATATGGATAAGCAAAATGCGATAGCCGCTCCACTTAATGCATTGAGGACATTATGGATACCTGGTAGATTTATTTTGACAGGTATCTTCTCGCCCTTTATGAAGATATTAAAGGCTTGGGCATAGTCTCCAACTTTTTTTATGCTCTCGGCCCTTATCTGATTCGTCTTGCCTAATCCAAAAGTAATTACCTTCCCTTGAAATGTTGGAGCCAGCTG
>JAFDHR010000012.1 GCA_019308645.1 Deltaproteobacteria bacterium | reverse complement strand
ATATTTTATATTTGATAAATTTTGTAAAATTAATTATGTATAGTGGGTTATAAATTAAAATTATGTATCTGCTCAATAAAGAAGCAATAAATTGCCACAGGATTTTGAGCAATTACAAAATTATGGAAAGGAGACTCAATGCTATTAGACCCTATACTCGGTTTATTCTCCAACGATCTTGCCATTGACTTGGGTACAGCCAATACATTGGTGTACGTAAAGGGCAAAGGGATAGTCTTGAATGAGCCTTCTGTAGTAGCGGTAAGAAAGGGAGACCGGGGAGGAAACAAGGTATTAGCAGTAGGAAAAGAGGCAAAAACAATGCTGGGGCGAACACCCGGAGATATTGTAGCGACCAGGCCAATGAAAGATGGGGTTATCGCCGATTTTGATATCACCGAAACCATGCTCAGGTATTTTATTAGAAGGGTTCATAATAGAAGATCTCTTGTGAGGCCTCGGATAATTATATCTATTCCATCGGGCATAACTCAGGTCGAAAAGAGGGCAGTCCGTGAGTCTGCAGAGTCTGCAGGGGCCAGAGAAGTTTTTTTAATTGAGGAACCTATGGCTGCGGCCATGGGGGCGGAGTTACCCATAACTGAGCCAACGAGCAATTTAGTTGTTGATATAGGGGCAGGGACTACGGAAGTGGCTGTTATTTCCTTGGCAGGAACTGTCTACTCACGTTCAGTAAGAGTGGCTGGTGATAAGATGGACGAGGCTATCTTGCAGCACATCAAAAGAAAATATAATCTTTTGATTGGTCTTCAGACGGCGGAACTCATTAAAGTCACTATTGGAAATGCGTATCCGACCGGAGAGGCGGAGTGTATAGAAGTTAAGGGCAGAGACCTTGTCACAGGCATACCAAAGATACTCACTATAGATTCAGAGGAGGTTAGAAAGGCAATATCTGAACAGGTCGATGCAATTATTGAAACAGTAAGAATTGCTTTAGAGCAGACTCCACCTGAATTATCTGCTGATGTGGTAGATAAAGGCATAGTTTTAACTGGGGGTGGTGCACTATTAAAAAATATTGATGTCTTGCTTCGTGAGGAGACACGTCTGCCAATTACTATCACGGATGATCCACTTACCACCGTTGTTATAGGGGCAGGAAAGGTCTTGGATAATCTATCGATTTTAAAAGAGGTTGCAGTCAAATAATCAAAACGGTTAGGTTTAAAATAATTGACCATTTTTTTAGAGCATAGGGCAAAATGGATTTCCTATATTTTTATTCTCTTATCCCTAATCCTGCTGTCTCTCAGCATTGGCAAGGGACAGGGATGGAATCCTGCAGAAAAGCTTGCAATTGAGATTACTGCCCCCTTTCAAAAAATTTTTATCGGAACAATATCCACAGCAAGGGATATATGGAAGAATTATTTTTTCTTAGTCGAGACAGGTCAAGAGAACTTGCGTCTCAACAAAAAGATAGACCTCCTCGAGATAGAAAACAGCAGATATCAAGAACTATTGTTGACTAACCAGCGCCTGCAACAACTCCTTAAATTTCAAGAAAATACCGAAGAGACCTTTTTGCCAGCGAAGGTGATTGGATGGGATTCAAGCGTATTGTTTAAATCCATAATTATTGATAAAGGGGAAAACGACGGCCTTAAGATAAACATGCCGGTGGTTAATTCGAAAGGAGTTGTGGGAAGGACAGTTTCTGTTTCACCGAATTATGCACAGGTATTATTGGTTACAGATCAAAACAGTGCTGTTGATGGATTGGTTCAGAGATCAAGATGCAGAGGCATGCTTAAAGGAAGAGGATTAAGTGAATGCTCCTTTGATTATGTAATAAAGGCATGTGATATAGAAACAGGTGATGCGATTGTAACCTCAGGATTGGGGAGCGTATTTCCCAAGGGGCTTTACCTGGGCACAGTTAAAAAGATAAAGGATTCTCCTGATAGGCTATTCAAGGATGTTATGGTAGTTTCAGCTGTAGATTGTTCAAAGTTGGAAGAGATTCTCGTAATTCTGAGAGCAGGTTTTATACCAGAGGAACAAATGAATGATTGACGATTGAAGGAGCGGGCCCATTTTAGAAGAAAGCTTTAAATTCCGTTCGCGAGAGGAGCGGGAATCTCAAATTCACAACCCTGAACACAGCGATTCATTAGTTCAACGGCACACTTCTTTTCTCCGTTCGGCCCGAGTCGCTCGACCTGGAGGCTCTCGACAGGCTCATGGCCGAGGGCAGAACTTAGTGTTGCGTAAGCAATATTGCTAAAACAAGCTGTCAAATACGTCAATGTATTTGTGGATTGACGCACTACGGTACTGGATTGAAGATTAGTAAATTCTTAAAGTTATGGAAAGAGGACAGGATATTTTTTTATCCTTTAATTTGGTTGACATGTGGCCTTTTTGTAATTTTAAGGGGAAGCATAAACCATTTGTTAAGGATCGAATGGTTAGATTTTGATATCATCCCTATCTTCCTGATATATCTTGTCGCAAAAGATCAGGACGATAAGGCTAGTTGCCTTGCTTTTTTTATGGGGATATTGACAGATATATTTTCTCAATGTCAGTTTGGTTTATTTGCTTTTACCTATTCCGCTGTTCTTCTTGGAGTTAGTTATTGGCGACGATTGTTAGATCTCAACAATATCAAGACCTCGATGTTATTGGTGGTCTTTTTTCTTTTGGCTAAGTGGTCGCTTCTCCTGATTATAGGTAGATTTCTCTCTATCAGGCAATTTATCGCCTTGACTCCTTTTATTGTATTCTCCGTTTCTATTGTAATAACGAGCCTGATTACCCCACTTTTATTTTATTTCCTAGGTTTGCTAAGGGGAAAAGAAAGCCAGGATAGCGCCCAAAAAGGATCTCTGGCCTATTTATAGCTATTTTTGAGGGATAGTTTATGATGTGGCGTTCCAAGATTAATCCTATAGAATCCGAAATATATCAGAAAAGACTAAAAAAACTGACTCTCTTTGTCGTCATTATAGTTGGCATTTTGTTTGTACGGTTATGGTTTTTACAAATCATTAGCGGGGCCCAATATAGGGAAAAATCAGAGAGCAACAGAATAGATTTAAGAGATATTTTACCTGTAAGAGGGATGATCTTTGACAGAAACGGTGAGCTTCTGGTCGACAACAGAGCATCCTTTGCCTTAGGAGTGGTCCCAAAGGATATTAAAAACCTTGATGGGCTAATAGATGATATAGGCAGATTGATAGAGATCGATGGCCTGTCTGCTAAAAAAAAGATAAATGAGGGCTTACGA
Organism: Deltaproteobacteria bacterium; assembly: GCA_019308645.1. Next base: position 16,557 of record JAFDHR010000012.1, on the reverse strand, counting down.
CAGAACCCATTTAATTCTGTTTCCATAAAAAAGGGCCTCACGAGAGATGAGTTGGCTAGAATAGAAACGAATGTTTTTTATATGCCAGGTGTAATTATCGAGGTAAAGCCAAAAAGGCACTATCTATATGGTCCTCTTGCTGCCCATCTCATCGGCTACCTTGGGGAAATTGACAAAGAACAGCTTAATAAGGAGATATATAAAAAGAATAAGAGCGGGGATTTTGTGGGAAAATTTGGCGTAGAAAAAAAATGGCAAAGATATTTGAATGGTATTAGGGGAGGGCAACAGGTTGAGGTAGATGCGTCTGGCAGAAGATTAAGGGTGTTATACCAAAGGGCGGCAGAGCCAGGATTTAATATATATCTCACAATAGATAAAGACCTTCAAATGCTGGCAGAGAGTTCCCTGAAGAATCGAGCAGGCGCTATTATTGCCATGAATCCAATGACTGGAGAGGTATTGACTATGGCAAGCAGCCCGAGCTTTAGCCCTAATGATTTTGCCAAAGGGATGGACGAGAAGGGATGGAAACAATTGATTTCTAACCTTCGCTTTCCGCTGCAAAATAGGGTAATCTCAGGCCAATATCCACCAGGCTCTGTTTTCAAAATAGTTGTAGCCCTAGCGGGATTAGAAGAAGGAGTTATTGATCCCGACGAAAAAGTCTTTTGTGGAGGAAGCTATAGGTTTAAAGGAAGGCTATATCGTGATTGGAAAGAGGAAGGACACGGCTACGTTGATCTACACAGGGCATTAGTAGAATCATGCGATGTCTACTTTTATAAAATGGGCCAGAAGATAGGGATAGATACGATTGCAAAATATGCCAAGATCCTTGGCCTTGGTTCTAAAACGAACCTTCAGTTAGGAGATGAAAAGGAGGGTCTTATTCCAGATAGGGCCTGGAAGTTAGGGAGATGGCATGTTCCATGGGAGGAAGGTGAGACATTGTCTGTAGCAATTGGACAAAGTTTTGTACTTATAACGCCTATCCAAATGGTAAGATTTGCATCAGCCTTTTTTAACGGGGGTGTTCTTTTTAAACCACAGGTAACGAAATGGGTAGAGAGAGATGACAAGGAGAAACTATTTAAATTCAAGCCGCATTCATCACATCGCTGGAGTGTAAAAAAAGAAAATATGGAGTTGATAAAAAAGGCCTTGGTTGGTGTTGTGAATGAGCCCCATGGAACGGGAAGAAGGGCAAGGCTTGACCAAATAAAAGTTGCTGGGAAAACCGGAACTTCTCAGGTAATCGCTTTGCCAGAAAAAAATGAGTCGGAAAAGGAAAGGGATATTCCATATAAATTTAGAGATCATGCGTGGTTTGTGGCTGTTGCTCCTGCTGAAAATCCAGCGATAGCATTAGCCATCCTTATAGAGCATAGCGGCACAGGAGGAGGTGTAGCGGCACCGATTGCAAAAAAAATACTTGAGTGCTATTTTAAGAAGGCAAGAATGGTATCTGCTCAATAATTTAAGGAAGGGCATGGGTGTCTTTTTTTGCTTATGCCCTTCTAATCCCGCTCAGCGGGACCATGTCGTTTCAAAATTGGGTAACAGCAACTTGGCCTTAGAATCATATGGCCCGTCTATATTATCTCCCGACATGTCGGGAAAACGACAACTAAGCTTAAGTTATATTTAAGGCCTGCCCTGGCGCGAATTATCTGTTATATTATATGATAGTTGTATTATTTCTCAGACTCATTTTAAATACCAATGCATTGCTCGCCAGGTCTGGGCCAGGGGCATAAGCAAAAAAAGATACCCATGCCCTAAAGAAGCAGTAGATTTTTCACCTTGTTAAATTTCCCAAAGGGAACCCTATTTAACAGGGCAGGCAGGATTTTGAGCAATTACCAAGAATGTTATAGTTGCTCAATTCTTGTTAAGAAAACAGGAAACAAGCATGTTTGATCGTCGATTGATAAATAACTTTGATTGGATACTTTTAGCTATATTAATATTTATAGGATTGTTGAGCGTGTTTAATCTTTACAGTGCCACCCATTCGACCGGATCTATGGGAGGCAGCCAAGTGTATATTAAACAAATTTGTTGGTATGCTATAGGGTTTTTTATTTTGCTTTTAATGACAACCTTTGACTATCATGTATTAGATAGACTTGCATATCCATTGTTTTTTATTTCCCTGATTTTTCTGTTGGCTGTTCTAAAGTATGGTAAAGTTAGTTATGGATCTCAACGCTGGTTGAGTTTAGGTTGTTTTTCTATCCAGCCTTCTGAGATGGTTAAACTTTCCATTATTATTGTTCTTGCTAAATATTTCTCTAACTCAGAAAGGGCGGGAAATTACAGGCTTAGAGATCTGTTGAAGCCGCTCATATTAATTGCCATTCCTTTCGTAATGATAGTTTACCAGCCTGACTTAGGAACGGCAATGATATTGCTCATAGTATCCCTCTCGATTGTTATTTTTGTTAATGTTAATTGGAAAGCAATAGCCATTTTTTTATCCCTCGCTTTTCTTTCGGCACCTTTTTTTTGGATCACCCTTCAGGAATACCAGAAAAAACGGATAATAACATTTTTAAGGCCTGATTTGGATCCGTTGGGTGCTGCCTATCATGTTACCCAGTCCAAGATTGCTATTGGTTCAGGCATTTTTTGGGGGAAAGGTTTTCTTAAAGGGACTCAGACAAGACTACATTTTCTCCCCCAACAACATACTGATTTTCCCTTTTCTGTGTTAGCAGAGGAGTGGGGTTTTGTTGGCTCAGCAATGATTTTGCTCGTCTATCTGTTTTTAATACTATGGTGTCTCAACATAGCCCAAAATAGCAAGGATAAGTTTGGCACTTTTATTGTTGTTGGCGTTGCTGCATTAGTTTTCTGGCATCTCATTATAAATGTCAGCATGGTAATCGGTCTCTTCCCTGTAGTCGGGATACCATTAGTCTTGTTTAGCTATGGTGGATCCTCTGTGGTTTCAACTATGGCCGCTATGGGGTTGGTAATGAATATAAGCATGAGAAGGTTTATGTTTCAGGAATGATTAATAGACAGGACCGATATTTCAGAGAATTTTTTAAAATTAACCTTGACAAACTCGTAAAAAGTCTCAATAACATGTCATTTCGAGCAAAGCGAGAAATCTTACCAATGTAACATGCTGAAAACTCAAGATTTCTCCTTGTAGTCGAAATGACAGACCCGCCTGCCAGACGGCGGGCAGGTTCACCGAAGATGATTTTTGACGAGTTCATCAACCTTATTTTGTAGATATTTTTTCTTGCAATAATCTATTCGATAATGGTATTAAGCCGCTGGTAAACAAGTGGATTGGGTAAATAAGCAATGAAAAAACCAAAAGATGAGATCAATGCTTTCTTAGGCAGGGATACAGAATTTGAGGGTAAATTTTCCTTTACTGGTGCTGTTAGGGTAGATGGAAAAATTTCTGGAGAGATTTTTTCAAATGGGACTTTGATAGTCGGTGAAAGCGCAGTTATTAAAGCACAGATTCATGTTGCTCATATAATATTAAGCGGAGAGGTTCATGGTGATATACTTGCAGAAAAGAAGATCGAAATAACTGTCCCAGGTAAACTCTTTGGCAATATCAAGACCCCAAAGCTGGTTTTAGAAGAAGGGGTTATTTTTGAGGGTAACTGCAAAATGAAAGATCTAAAAGAAGAGACAAATAATGATCGTGCCGTGTCCCAAAAACAAACTGAAGGCCTCTCTGTTTTGAAATAGCTGCAATATCTCCTTTATACAATTTGAACTTAGCCCCGACAGGTCGGGGAACTTGTTTGACATGATTAACATGATTAACAAGATTTTTTAATATCCAGAACATCCCGTCTATCCTGTCTAAAAAATGGGATTTCCTATACTATTTAATTAGCAATAGAGGTTTAGAATGATTTTAGAATCCTTACATAAGATAAAGAAGGCCGAAGCCGAGGTAAAACAGAGGATAGAGAATTCCGAAGGGGAGGCAATTCGCATCATCGAGAAGGCTAAGGCAGAGGCAGAACAACTATTAGCTGAAAAGATGAACAATTCTCAAAGGCAAGCTGAAAAGATGAGAGAGGATGCCGTAGACGAGGCAAAAAAGGAGGGCCTGAACATTGCTAATAAATGGACAAAGGAAACCCAAAAACTTAGCGATGAGGCCAAAAAGAACCTGGAAAAGGCCAAAGAGCTTATTTTACGTTCATTATTAGGGTAGAGATTATGTTACAACCAATTCGGATGAAAAAGATACAAATACTTGTCTTAGAAGTATTGAGATATCAAATAGTTAAAAGGCTACAAGCACTTGGCACTATCCATCTCACTGATTATTCTGAAAAACTCGAAGACCCTAATTGGAAAAGCCTGCTCATACCTCACCCCCCATCTGCAAATATCAGAAAAATAGCGACTGTTAATATAGCAATAAATCGATTTTTAGATCTTTTTGAACGGTATGATCCTGAACAAAAAGAGGGTTTTATAAAAGGGATCTTTGCACCTATGCCGCCAAAAAGGATTGAAACGAGAGAGGTATACGGCAAAGAGCTCATCAATACCGTTGACGATATAATAGAAAAGATTGAGCAGGAGACAGAGAAACCGGTTAAGGAATTAGAACAAATTGAGGAAGAGATTATAGCTTCAGAGAAGCTTAGGGGACTACTGGACCTGATTGAAAATTTAGAGATAAACCTAAAAGACGTCGGTGAATCAGAACGTTTGTCTGTCTTTTTAGGCATTATGCCAAAGGAAGAGGCTGACACTATACGGGAAAGATTAGAGGAGTTGACGAAAGGTAACTTTTATCTTGGTGTAAGGGAAACACCTGAGAATAAGCTTGTAACACTGTTAATCTGTCTCAAAGAACAGGCATCGATGGTACTAGCTAATCTTCGCCGTATAAACTGGGAAAAGATTGAAATAGTGGGCCAAAAAGGGACACCACGTGAGGCAAGAGATTCCGTTAATAAAAAAATTGTGGCATTGGCTGAGGAGAAGATAAAACAAGAGACAATCGTTGTTGCTATAGCTAAAAAATGGCGAGATGAGCTTGAAAAGTACCGGGAACTTTTAGCGATGGAGCGACAGAGAGAGGAAAGCCAGAATAAGTTTGCTCAAATGGAGAACGTTGTCGCTATTGAGGGTTGGGTCCCAGGAGACTCAGCAGCCCAAGCCGCTAAGGAGATAGGAGACGTCAGCAATGGGGCATGCGTGGTCGAGATATCGGATCCTGAAGAGACGGATGATGTGCCAGTGCTATTAAAAAACCCTAAATTTATCAGGAGTTTCGAGCTATTAACACGTCTTTACGGTATGCCAACCTATAATGGCGTTGATCCAACCCTGCTTTTAGTTCCGGGCTTTCTGCTGTTTTTTTCAATCATGTTAACTGACGCAATGTATGGGGTAATTGCCCTTGTTTTGGGCCTGTTATTGGTACGAGGGGGAGGGCAATATAATATATTCATTAAGGATGCCGGTGTTATTTTATCATCAGCAGGCGTGGCTACTATTATTATTGGCGCCCTTGCCGGGGGATGGTTCGGCGATTTTGGACTCAATGTACCTGCACTAAAAGCTATGCAGGTATTTGACCCCATGGTCCAGGTAACAACATTCTTGCTGATCGCCCTCATTATTGGTCTGACTCACGTTAATGTAGGTGTAGTGATTAATATTTGGAATAGGCTAAAAAGGAAGGAGGCATGGAAGGCCTTAACTGGTAATCTGTGGTTTTTGTTTGCTCAGCCTGGCATCTTTTTCTTTTTAGTAGGCTATAGGTCGGTGGGGTTAATGTTTATAGTTATCTCTCTCGTACTGCTTTTCCTTGGGCATAAGGCCATGGCCATGTTTCAAGTAACTGGATTCATGGGGGATGTTCTTTCTTACGCCAGGCTTATGGCTTTGGGCTTGTGCACAACAGGGATTGCCATGACAGTTAATGTCCTTTCAGATATGCTTTATGCTGGCAGTTCAATCGGAATCTTTTTTGCTATCGTTGTATTTTTTATTGGACATTTATTTAATTTTGTCATCAATGCAATGGGGGCCTTTGTTCATGGTCTCCGGCTGCATTATGTAGAATTGTTTACCAAATTTTTTGAAAGCGGGGGCACTGAGTTTACTCCCCTTGAGACAAGGTATGAAGCAGTAGAGATTAAATAAAAGGGAGGTGTTTGTATGGAATTATCATCAGGAATGGTATTGGCAATTATTGGCGCGGCTATCTCTATGGGTGTGGCTGCTATTAGCTCAGGGATAGGAGTCGGGTTGGCTGGTATTGCCGGAGCAGGCGTTATATCAGAGGATCCAAAAAAGTTTGGACCTGTTTTGGTTCTCCAGGCCCTACCACAAACGCAGGGAATATATGGTTTTTTAGGGGCCGTTTTGATACTCATCGGTGTCGGTGTACTTGGCGGAGAGGTTAAGGCAATCCCTATAGGAATGGGTTATGCTGCGCTTGGAGGGGGAATTGTGATTGGTTTAAGTAGTGCCACGGCTATTGCCCAGGGAGCTATTGCTGCCAGTGGCATGGGTGCTGTAGCCAAGAGGCCGGAAACGTTCGGGCAGGCAATTGTCCTTGCTGTCATGGCAGAGACATTTGCTATTTTTGGTCTCCTTATAGCTATCCTGATCTTTGTTGGAACCAAGATTATGGGAGGTTAAGATTAAAGAAAAGTGCCTAAAGTTGTATCTGCTCAAAAAAGCAGCAAATTTCCACAGGGTTTTGAGCAATTACCCAAAGTTAGTGATTTTGAACGAGGCATTCTATCCCACTTGTAACTTTAGCTCACTTATTACAGGGAAAAAGGAGAATTATGTCAGATAAAGGGGTTGATAAGATAATATCCCATATAGAGGCTAAGGCCGAGAAGGAGATATCTGAGACACTTCTTAAGGCTCGAGCAGAGGCAGATACTATTACAAAAGCTGCTCAGGAAAAAGCAGAGAGAGAGACAGAGAGAGTTCTTTCAAACGGGGAAAGGGTTGCCTCTCTCGAAGGGCAAAAAATAATTGCCGAAGCTCGAATTAATGTGAGACGAAAGAGGATGGATTCCCAGGAAGAAGTAATTGTTGCTTCATTTGAAGCCGCTAAAAAGGCCTTGGAAGAATTGGCTGAAAAGGGGAAACGAGATAACCTTACATATAAGGATGTTATGTTCAACCTGATTGTCTCTGCCTCTGAGGTTGTTGCTGGGAATAAGCTTGAGTTGCTTTTTAACCAAAGGGACAGCAAAACCTTCAACAAGGAGATGCTGAGAGAAGCAAGTGAATCAGTTAAGAAGAGGACAGGAAGAGAGATTTCTCTGGCCTTAACGCATGATACTATCCAGTGCCTCGGGGGTGTAGTTGTGAGGGATTTGGAAAAGCAAGTGGAGGTTGACAACACCCTTGAAACTAAATTAAATCAGCTTAAAGAAAGCCTAAGGGTAGATGTGGCCAAGATTCTATTTGGAGATAAGATATGATTGGAGATATTCTTTCATACCTTTATGTTAATGCAAAGATAATGGCAAAAGAGGGAAAGTTTATTTCCTCATCAAGATGGGAAGATCTATGGGGATGTACATCACCTGGAGAGATAACCTCTCTTTTAGAGGGAACAGACTATTTTCCTTACCTCAATGAGGCGGCAGTTAATGATTCAAAAGAACTGGAAAAGTCTATTTTAGAAGAGTTTTCTTCTTTGGGGAGGGAGATATCCACAATTATTCCAAAAGGGTCATGGCCAATAAAAGAATATCTCCTTAAGAAGTGGGATGTTATCAATTTGAGATCTGTTATGAGAGGAATCCATGGAGATTTAAAGAAAGATGAAATAGCGGATTCCTTTATTGAGGGGGGCGAACTGGACGTTGCTTTTGTTAAAACCCTCATCGATGCCGAAAGCATGGATGATTTTGTTGCTCTGTTGGCAAAGACCCCTTATCAATCGTTGATAGATGGACTGAGTAAATATAACGAGACAAAGAATCTCTTTTTTTTAGAGGCCTCATTGGATAGAATTTTCTGGGAGGATATATGGTTAAAGGTTTTGAGGATAAAAGGAATTAAAGAATTCAGAGAGTTTATAGAGGTATGTGTCGAAACACACAACCTTAAAATTATTTTGAGGGCAAAAAATGACGGACTTTTATTAGAAGACATTAATCATTTTTTAATCCCTGATTGCACGGCCCTGAATGCCTTACTTTCCGCTTTTGATGAAGAGGATTTGTCAGATTTTATTCCTCTTTTGGAAGATACTATATATTTTGAATCCCTATTAAGCGCTCAGCAGGAGTATGAGAAAACCGGCTCCATCTTAGCTTTTGAGCAGGCGCTCGATAATCTGGTACTCAAAAAGGCAGAAGATATTAGAAAGAAAAAGCCCTTTGGCTCAGGACCCCTTGTCGGGTTTCTTGTATCAAAGGATGCAGAGGTAAAAAATCTTTTGACTATTGTGAGGAGTACTGAGGTTGATCTGGATAGGAATGAAATCAGGGAAGCACTTGCGAGGAAATGATGGAAATTGCACTGATCGGAGATAAGCACACAATTTATGGTTTCAGACTGGCAGGCATAAAAAAAACATTCTTGATCGAGGACAGCAGACAGGAAGATATTCGAGGTATGCTGAGGGGTCTGTTTGAGGGGGGCACCGCCTTGATACTGATTACGGAAAAGATAGCTGCAACAATAGGAGGTTTATTAGAAGAGGCGAGTAGATTTAGGAAAGGTATAATGCCTATAGTTTTACAGATTCCGGATAGTGGTGGACCCTTGATCTCTAAGGTTGACCCCATGCGGGAACTTATTAAAAGAACTGTTGGATTTGAGATAGCATAGCGAGGAAATTATGGCAGATCAAAAGACAGGAACGATAAAAAGCATTGCTGGTCCACTTGTAATCGCCAAAGATATACGAGGCTGCGAGATGTATGAGGTTGTGAGGGTTGGCCAGGAAGGTCTCATGGGAGAGACGATAAAGCTCGTAGGGGATTTGGCGTATGTACAGGTTTACGAGGATACCACCGGCCTTAAACCAGGGGAAGAGGTCGTGAGAACTGGCGCCCCTGTTTCAGTGGAGCTTGGTCCGGGAATTATTACTAATTTCTATGATGGGATACAACGGCCTCTGGTTGGAATTAAAAATCAGGTAGGGGATTACATAACGAGAGGGATTAACATTCCCAGTCTGGATCCTGAAAAAAAATGGGACTTCAACCCACTCGTTAAAAAAGGTGACGAGCTTGTTGAAGGTGACTTTATCGGAGAGGTTCGGGAATCAAAGGTTATTCTGAATAAGGTAATGGTCCCACCGGGCATAAAGGGTAAAGTGGTGGAGATTAAAAGCGGGAGTTTTACAGTTAATGACATCATTGCGATTCTCGATGAGAACGGAAAAAAGCATGAATTAATGATGAAGCAAAAGTGGCCGGTAAGGATAGGAAGACCCTTAAAAGAAAAACTTGATCCTGATGTACCGCTGTTAACTGGCCAGAGGATTTATGATACCTTTTTTCCTATTGCCAAAGGTGGCACAGCTGCAATTCCCGGGGGCTTTGGTACTGGTAAAACGGTGAGCCAGCATCAGCTGGCAAAATGGGCTGATTCCCAGGTTGTAGTCTATGTCGGCTGTGGAGAAAGAGGGAATGAAATGACAGAGGTGTTGGTGACCTTCCCGAAATTGGATGATCCAAACACCGGGGAGAAATTAATGGAAAGATCTACCTTGATTGCCAATACCTCGAATATGCCAGTGGCAGCCAGGGAGGCATCTATCTATACAGGGGTTACAATTGCTGAGTATTATAGGGATATGGGATATGATGTAGCCCTGATGGCTGACTCATCCTCACGATGGGCTGAGGCGCTGAGAGAGATTTCAGGAAGGCTGGAGGAGATGCCAGGCGAAGAGGGTTTTCCAGCCTATCTGGGTACAAGGCTTGCTGATTTCTATGAAAGGGCAGGCAGGGTAGTGACATTGGGAAAGGAAAAAAGACTTGGATCGGTTTCAATTATTGGTGCTGTTTCTCCACCAGGAGGTGATTTCTCTGAGCCGGTTTCACAAAATACCTTGAGGGTTGTAAGTGCCTTCTGGGCATTAGACACAAACCTGGCAGACAGAAGACATTTTCCTGCCATCAATTGGTTGACGAGTTATTCACTCTATCTGGACTTTGTAAAGGACTGGTATGATAATAATGTAGGCAAGGAATTCCAAATTCTTCGAGGAAACATGATGGCTCTCCTTGAGAAAGAGTCCGAGCTGCAGGAGATTGTGCAGTTAGTCGGGCAGGATGCGTTACCAGAATCAGATAGAGCCTTTTTAGAGGTAGCCAGGATGATCAGAGAAGATTATCTTCAACAACATGCATACCACGAAATAGATTCGTATTGCTCTAAAGAGAAGCAGTTTCTCATGCTTAAGATCATTATGAAGTTCTATCAAGAGGTGAACAAGGCAATTGAGGCAGGCATTATGGCAAGCAGGATAGCTGCCGTAAAGGTGAAGGATGAGATAGCTCGAATGAAGTATACGCCAAACCCGGATTTTCCAAAGAGATATGAGGAGTTAATTGAATCCATTGAAACTGAATTTGAATCTTTGAGGAATCAATAATGAAAGAAAAAACTCAGGATATAAAATCGAGGGAGTACAGGTCTGTCACCCAGGTTGCAGGACCCCTTATGATTGTCGAGGGAGTTGAAGAGGTGGCCTTTGGAGAAGTTGTGTATATCAGGACACCCGGGGGGGACAGTAGAATGGGTCAAGTCCTGGAGTCACAGGAGAATCTGGCGATAGTACAGGTATTTGAAGGCACCAGAGGACTTGATACAGACCAGACAAGAGTCAGATTTTCCGGGGACATTATGAGGATAGCTCTATCTAAGGAAATCCTCGGAAGGTCCTTTGATGGTTTGGGCAGACCGATTGATGGTGGCCCGGAGATCATTCCAGAGGCTCGATTGCCAATCACCGGTGCGGCCATAAACCCAACAGCAAGGGCATACCCGAATGAATTTATCCAAACCGGTATTTCTACTATTGATGGCATGAATACATTAGTGAGGGGTCAGAAGCTTCCAATATTTTCAGGTGCTGGATTACCCCATAATGAGCTTGCTGCACAGATAGCAAGACAGGCTACCGTTTTGGGTTCAGAGGAACCATTCTCTGTAATCTTTGCTGCTATGGGGATAACCCATGAAGAGGCAAATTTTTTCATGAATAGCTTTGAATCCACCGGGGCATTGGAGAGGATTGTCTCCTTTATCAATTTGGCCGATGACCCGGCCATCGAGAGGATTATCACACCAAGAATGGCCCTTACCGCCGCGGAGTTTTTGGCCTTTAATTACGACACGCATGTGTTGGTTATTCTTACTGATATGACCAATTACTGTGAAGCCCTGAGGGAAATTTCATCGGCGCGAGAAGAGGTTCCTGGAAGAAGAGGGTATCCGGGGTATATGTATACCGATTTAGCAAGCCATTATGAGAGGGCAGGAAGAATCATAGGAAAGAAAGGCTCTATCACACAGATGCCTATCCTCTCTATGCCAGATGATGATATAACGCATCCGGTACCCGATCTTACCGGGTATATAACCGAGGGACAATTTGTCCTCTCCCGTGAATTACACAGAAAAGGAATCTACCCTCCCGTAGATGTTCTCCCCAGCCTCTCGAGGCTCATGAATGAAGGGATTGGGGAAGGCAGGACGCGGGCGGATCATTTAGGGGTGTCCGACCAATGTTATTCCGGCTATGCTGAAGGAAGGGACGTGAGGAGCCTCGTTGCAGTGGTAGGAGAGGAGGCATTGAGCGAAAGGGATCTCCTCAATTTAAAATTTGCGGATATTTTTGAAGAGAGGTTTGTAAAACAGGGAGTGGATGAAAATAGAACTATCGAGCAAACACTTAATTTAGGGTGGGAACTGCTCTCAACACTTCCAGAGGGAGAGCTGAAAAGAATAGACGAGAAATACGTGAAACAATATTATAAGAAAGGGACTTAATTACCAATTAGCAATTAGCAATTAGCAATAACCAATAACGAGCAACCAGCAACGAGTAACGAATAAATGGCGGATATCCTACAAAATGTAAAGCCCACGAGGATGGAATTATTGAAGCTCAGAAAGAGGGTAAAGCTGGCTGATAAAGGGCACAGGCTTTTGAAGGAAAAGAGAGATGCATTGATTTCTGAGTTCATGGTAGTAATTAAGGAATATAAGGACGCAAGAAAGAGGGCAGAAGAAAACCTAAAGGTCGCTTTTTATAATCTTTTAATGGCAGAAGTTTTGTTAGGGTCGCGGGATTTAGAACAGATTAGCGAGATAACGCTGAGAGATATCAACTTAGATTTTATGACGAAAAATATCATGGGTGTCTCAGTCCCTATCATGAAAATAGATAATGTAATTCGGCGGGTACATGAAAGAGGCTATGGTTTTTTAAGTACAAATGCGAAACTTGATGACGCCGCCAAGAATTTTGAGGAGTCAATTTTATCAATTGTGAAACTGGCCGAGGTAGAAGAATCGGTCAGGAGAATTGCCGAAGAGGTAGAAAAAACAAAAAGAAGGGTTAATGCATTAGAATACATTGTTATCCCCGGGCTAAAGGCAACGATTAAGCATATAGAAATGAGAATGGAAGAAATAGAAAGAGAAAGCTTCTTAAGATTAAAGAAGATCAAGGCCTCTCTCGAAGCAAGAAAAAAGTAATCAGGATTTGAAAACCTTCCCTTATCATCTGCAATTTCTTAGCGAAAACCCTTTAGGGACTTCAATCTCAATAAGACGCTCAATGCTTGGCAATAAAGATACAACAGACTGCTGACAACCAACCACTGACCATAATATTGCATCCAAGATGACTACTGGGCTAACGAAAAGAAAAAGGCCATATGAACGGGATAAGAATACCAAGATAACGTTGTTTTACCTTTTTTTCATTGCTCAGATCTGTGCCTTGTTTGGTTTGGTCGTCGGAATCCTTTTTTTTATTTTACGATTTTTTAGAATTATTTAAGAAAAAATATCCCCTCTGTAATATATCCTCTTCATTTAAACACCTACCTTATTTTCTTATGACTTGACTTTTTTTACAAACAAGATATACTAAAAACGTCAAAAAATTTATGAGCCTCTATGGGATTAGACGAATTGGATCAATTTGGCCTATTGGAAGAAAAGATTGGCTCGCTCATTTCATTGGTGGGCTCTCTTAATAAGCAAAAGGATAACTTAGAAAGGAATATGCATGGCCAGGAGAAGCAGATTGACTCGCTTACTAAGGAAATAGAAACGTTAGAGATTGATAGAGACGTAATACGAAAAAGAATAGCAACTCTTTTAGAAAAGATAAACGAATTTACTGTATAGACTTAATAGATATGTACTATGGACGATAAGGTTACAATTAGAATAAAGGATACAGAGTATGCCATAAGAGGCTCTGATGATAGGGAACAGATATTGAAGGCGGCAGAGTACGTGGACAAAAAGCTGAGAGAGATAAATAGGTTTAAAGCGGAACTATCTGAAGACAAGAAGGCTGTATTAACTGCTCTTGATATAGCAGGAGATTATTTTCAGCTTAAAAAAGAAAAGGAGGTTCTATTAGCCGAAATCAATAACAGATCCAAAAGATTATTAGAACGTTTGGATTTAGCATTAAACTAAATTATTCCCCTGCTATGTTCGTGATTGGCGGAAGATTTTTGAGCTAACACTAATGTAAAAGGGAGTTCCCGCTTGCCCTTGTGTGTTTTTTTGATGGTAAAAAAGACCTAATGGGGTAATGGAATGCCCACCTGCGTGAGCTTAGGTTCAAAAAGAACTGCCGACACGGCATTGCAGCGGGGGAAAATAAAAAGAGTGGATTGATAGATTTAGGGCTGAGGAATGAATTGTTGCTTAACTTTATAATAGAATAGATAAAGATGTTATAACCGTTGGGAAAAATTGAGTGAAAATAAATCTGGATACACAAGAAATAAATCTTATATAGGATACTTGATTCGCAAATTTCTCTATTTTTTAAGAATATCATTTAGCGCTTTGTGTTAGTAAGTTTTGCCTAGCATCCATTATCTATCATTCCGCTAAATTTCTATCAACCCCCTCTTTTTGCCTAAAGAAAAATCCTAATAAATAAAAGGCGGTGATGAATATATGTTAGTTACCCCGTTAGTTATTGTCGCATTAATAGCAATTATAGCAGGTGCGGCTATAGGTATTGTTATTCGTAAAAAGATGTTAGAGAATAAGCTCGATTCCGCGGAAGACTATTCGAGAAAGCTTATCCTTGAAGCCGGCAAACAAGCAGAAACAATTAGAAAAGAGGCTCAGCTGCAGGCAAAAGACAGGCTTTATCAGATGAAGCTTGATTTTGAGGATGAAACAAAGTCAAGAACAAAGGAGCTACAAAGCCAGGAAAGAAGATTGTTCCAAAAAGGAGAAACCTTAGACAAGAGAATAGAACAGCTCGAGCAAAGAGAGGGACTAATTGCCAAAGAAGAAGCAGCCTTAGCTCATAGGGACAATGCTTTGAAAAAGAATGAGGGAGAATTCAACAAGCTGATTGAAGAAGAGAGGCAGAAATTAGAGAGGATTGCCGGTATTTCAGTAACCGAGGCAAAAGAGATGCTCGTCTCTTCTATGGAATCAGAGGCACGCCATGAGGCCTCCAAACTCATAAAGAAAATAGAGGCTGAGACAAGAGAAATCTCAAATAGAAAGGCACAGGAGATTTTGGCTTTGGCCATTAAAAGATATGCTGGTGATTATGTGGCTGAAAAGAGTGTCTCTGTGGTTAATTTACCAAATGATGAGATGAAAGGAAGGATTATCGGGAGAGAAGGTAGGAACATTAGGGCTTTAGAGGCTGCTACCGGAATAGATCTTATAATTGATGATACACCTGAAGCCGTAGTATTGTCAGGGTTTAATCCGATCAGGAGAGAGGTTGCTAAGGTGGCCTTGGAGAGGCTCATTGAAGATGGCAGAATTCACCCGGCAAGGATTGAGGAGATCGTAGAAAGAGTAAGCGGAGAAATTGAGGCACACATTAAAGAGGCCGGAGAGCAAGCAACTTTTGATACTGGACTTCATGATATCCATCCAGAATTGATTAAATTAGTCGGGCGCCTGAAATATAGATCAAGTTATGCTCAGAATGTGTTAGAGCATTCTATGGAGGTTGCCTTCCTGTGTGGTATAATGGCATCGGAGTTAAAGTTGGATGAGAAACAGGCCAGAAGAATCGGGCTTCTCCATGATATCGGAAAGGCGGTAGACCATGAGATAGAAGGAGCGCACGCACTCATAGGGGCAGATTTGGCCAAGAAATACGGTGAATCTGAGCAAGTAGTTCATGCCATAGCTGCTCACCATGAGGATATTCAGGCCACATCTGTTATGGATGTCCTTCTTCAAGCAGCCGACACATTATCTGGCGCTAGACCTGGCGCTCGAAGAGAGATGTACGAGACGTATGTGAAGAGATTGGAGGATATGGAAGAGATAGCCATGTCTTTTAAAGGCGTTAATAAGTCGTATGCAATTCAAGCGGGCAGAGAGATCAGGATAATAGTAGAGAGCGATAAGGTAGATGATTTTGAATCAACAATGATATGCAGTGAGGTAGCCAAAAAAATAGAAAAAGGCCTTACCTATCCAGGACAGATTAAGGTGACAGTGATAAGAGAAACCAGGGCTGTTGAATACGCCAAGTAAAATTGTAAAATGTTTAGCTCGCGTATTGTTAACGTTGGACAAGCAAGATTGATATAGTCTTGATATCTTTTTTGCGTATACTAAATAATGCATTACCAACCTCGTAATATCCTACCAGTTTTTTATAGGTTCGAAGTGATTGACCAGCCTAATTTAATATATCTGAATTTCTACAACTTATTGAAATTAAAGAGGTTATTAGTCTATTGAAACATTCTTCCCGCTGTTTCAGTGGGGTTAAGAGACGAGCGTTAATTTCTATTTTCTTTTAAAATGATTCAACTATTTCAGGTGTATAAAAATTTTGGCTCAAAAAATCCAGCACTGTTGGATATCAACCTGACAGTAAAAAAAGGGGAGTTCGTTTTCATTACTGGGCCTAGTGGTGCAGGAAAGACTACATTGCTAAAAATAATTTTCTGTGCAGAGAGGCCAACAAGCGGCAATGCACTGGTCGATGGAAGGAATCTTAATAGGATCAAGGATCGGGACCTTTCAATGTTACGTCGAAGAATAGGGGTAGTGTTTCAGGATTTCAAGTTACTTCCAAGGCGTAATGTATTTGAAAATGTAGCCCTCACCTTAGAAATAATAGGGTTTCCTTTATCTATGATACGTAAAAAGGTTCATCAGACACTTAGGTATTTAAGCCTGACAAACAAAGAGGGTTACTATCCTCCTCAGCTTTCAGGTGGGGAACAGCAGAGAGTTGCTATTGCAAGGGCAATAGTCAATAATCCTTTGATTCTCTTGGCTGATGAACCAACTGGAAATCTTGACCCTGATTTAACCATGGAGATAATGGCTCTTTTAAAAGAGATACATATTAGGGGC
>JAFDHR010000251.1 GCA_019308645.1 Deltaproteobacteria bacterium | reverse complement strand
AAGCTTATTGTGTGATGTAATCATTTATTACATGCCTACAATTATCAGGCCATTTCGGCACTAATTATCCGTTATTATTAGCTTTATTCAATTTGATCGGGGTGAACTTCCGTTTTAAGTTTATTAAATTCAATTTCAATCTCATTATGTGTCAGATTATTTCCACCAAATAGCTCCGGTGCAGATGAAAATGCCATAATCCCAACGACACCAATAATCGTGCCAATCGGAATTGCCAGGAGCAGTAGCACACAAAATATTATGCCTAGGGTCCTGCCCCAATTTGTTCTCTTGAAAATACCAATAGCTGATATTATAAAAAAAACCATAACACCAAAAAAAATTACCATAACAAACAGCTCATCCTGACTCGATTCACTACTTGGGAAAAACAATAAGAAACCCAATAAATATATGACTGCTAAAAAGACACATATACCCCCAATTGCACTGACATTGCGAGATTTATTATATAATTTTTTCACTTCTTCAAAGCTGTAACTATCTAACTGACGATTTTTTTCTTTGATTTCAGATTTTTCTGATGGATTAAACATATCAGTTTCTTGCATGATTTTTCCTTTCCTTTGATACCAAATTAAATTAATAAATAGAACATTCTACATTACCGCAATTCTAGCAAGGACATTCATCCATCTATAATGGATCAAGATTATATGGCAATGGCATCAAGTGTCTATGTCTACTACAGAGATTTTTGTCTTGATCTTGAGCCCTGTTTTGCAAGCCCAAGGCAAACAACAACTGAAATTTCTATGTAAACTACTCTTTATTACCAAAATCCTTCTTGAAAATCAATTTATACAAAAATTTTAAGACCTGATTATACAACGGGCCAGGGAAGTTACGATTTTTTTCATACAGCTCCGCAAATGTGGTTGAACAATCAACTACAATATGTAATCATTAATCATCTAAGAATTGAGGATGGGCAAGAAATCATATGAATCTATCACCCCTGAGGATAAACGACGTCGTTAGTAGTTAGCAGCAGGCATTGGTGGCTCTTATGCTAGGAAAATTTGAATTTCGAGTTGAAACAGATCATCTCGAAATTTTTATTAGGGAAAACAAATACTTAGCAATTAAGTATACTGCCCCCCGAATTAAAGTGATTGGTGGCATAGATTTTTCAGTAATCAGCGATTAAGATTTATGAAGGAGGTTTGATAATGAGCCATGTATCTTTTTCAGATATAGCCATTGTTGCCTGTGGAACCTTGAGCCTCGAACTGAACTATTTGAAAAAGGATGGATTCCTTGACACTTCCCACATTTTTTTTACTACCCCGGGACTTCATGAAGTCCCTCGTGAATTGGAACGTCAGCTCGTGGAACGGGTGAATAAGGCAAAAGAAAAGGCGGATAAAATCATTGTCGTATATGGAGGCAAGTTTTGCTATGTGAATGCAGATGAGCCGACGCGCACCATGAAAACAATTATCAAAGAGCAAGGAGAAAATGTAACCAGAGTTCAAATGACCCACTGTTTGGATGCGCTGGCCAGTGAAGAAGAACGCGAAAGAATCGCCCAGGAAATAGCTGGGGGCGAAAAAGTATGGTGGATGACGCCAGGTTGGATCCAGTTTCGTCACCAAGTGTTTAAAGGATGGGACAAAGGCCTGGCAAATGAAAATTTCCCCCGCCATACCGGAGGAGCCATTGTCCTTGACGGTATCGGGTATACGGACCAGTATATGGCTGAATACCCGGAAAAATTTTTGGAATATTCGGATTGGATGGGTATCATCATTCAGCCTTATACGATCACTCTGGATCGGTTCAAATCATTGCTATTGGAGCAAGCGGCTGCCTTTTAAAACATGTTTGAAGAAAAATAGAGCGGGTAACCCGGACAACTTGCTTGTCCGGGCTGCGGAGCAGCAAGAAGGTCACCCTGGCAATTCAATCGGCAACCCAACTGACTTGCCTGAAATTTAATATCGGGCTGAACCACAAGCCCAATCTTCAGGACGATTAAAAAGACCAATCCTAACAGAATTTTCATGAAGGTTATGTGATGAGCATGACCTTCTTTATCATACGCTTGTCATTTTGGCATGCAGAAACATAAAGCCGTAACTATCTCTTGGTCAACCCTCTTGTCGCTTCGGACTTGGACAAACGAGTTGTCCGGGCTATCAGTATCCATACCTTTTGGTTTAAACTAGAAACCGTATGAATCTATCACCGCTGAGGACAAACAACGTTGTTAGTAATTAGCGGCAGGCATTGGTGGCTCTTATGCTAGGAAAATTTGAAAAGGCCTGCGAGCGCATTCCCAGCAGCTTGCTGCGGGGTTAGCGAGCGAAGTTAAAATGGTCCTTACCTTACATTTGATAACCCTTTTAGTGCAAGCTAATATTAGGGCTATGGCATGGCTCGATGACGGCACATTGATGGCCTTGCTATCTTTTTATTACCGTTCCAGCCAGGGCATTTTTATGGTAGTTATCCTCTTCAAGCACCAATCTTCCATTAATCAAAACATATTCTATGCCTTCTGAAAGTTGGTAGGGATCTTCGAAAGTGGCGCGACTGTTTACCGTTTCCGGATTAAATATAGCAATATCGGCGAATGCCCCTTTTTGCACTAAGCCACGGTTTTTCAAACCCATTTGTTCTGCGGGGAGAGAAGTCATTTTGCGAACTGCTTCCTCCTGCGTCAGCACCCCTTCATCTCGTGCAAAACGGCCTAGAATTTTTGTAAAGCCTCCATACGCGATGGTGTTATGAGATATTTCAAGGTCAGGGCCAACGATATCTGTTTCAAATGAGCAATTAGGATCGGAAATCATTTTGGGAATACTCTTATCCCTTAGTCCACTGACGATGATGCTTCTACCTTCTTCGGCAATCAGGTCAAACAGGGCGTTAAAGGGGTCCTTGCCCATTTCACTGGCAATGGCCTCAATAGTCATTCCATTGAATTTTTTATTTACTTGATGCTGAATCCCATGGGCGTAAATATGCCCCCATGAAAACATGGCATTGCGAAGATGATTGTCGGTCCAATAATTATGCTCCCAGTTAGGCCATTCGGGTACCACAGTCTTGAATTCGTGTATCGCTCGCCGACGAATCTCAGGATCTGTTATCCGTTCAAAAAACTTATCGAACCCTCCGTCAAAGAGCCATGGCGGCAGAATAGAAAGCAGCGTGCTCAAACTGGCATCTGAAGCAAGAAAATCGTAACCGACCTTCACTCCACGGTCTTGAGCTTCTTTTATTTTTTGTTTGGCTCTTTCCAACAAGGAAGGATCGTTGGGAACGAAGCATCCAATATGAGAAATCTGCAAAGGGATCTTGTTTTTTTCGGCGACCCGGATTACTTCATCAACCGCCTCCGGGTAAGTCTCGCTTCCTCCTCGTGTATGCGGAACCACAGGGGCCTCATATTCGGTCAAGATCGAAGCCAAATCCATGATCTCGTCGGTATGAGAAAAAACACCGGGGCAGTAATACAGGCCAAGTGAAAGGCCGATAGAACCAGCCTCCATTGACTCCTTTAACATCCTTTTCATTTCAGCGATTTCATCCTGATTAGCGAAACGCGCCTCAAAACCCATAACATTGGTCCGAAGTGTATTATGACCTGTCAGGAATGCCGCGTTAAGCGCCAGCCCATTTGTTTCAAGATAATCGAAATAGTTTCCCATGGTGGTCCATTCGTATTTCAGGCCGTCACGGGGAAGGGCAAAACTCCAGTATTTATTGATTATGTCTTCGCAATCGTGATTTATTGGCGCGGAGCTGTAACCGCAGTTGCCAGCAACCACCGTGGTTACACCCTGATAGATCCAGCTTTTTAAAACTTCCGGGTGTCGTTTGGAGGGAAGAAAAAAACCCAGATGAGTATGTACATCAATAAGGCCAGGTGCCACAACCAGGCCTTGGGCGTCAATCTCATGAGCAGCTTCAGCGTCAGGAAACAGGCCCACATCTTTTATGCGATCTCCTTCGATAATCACATCAGCTCGGAAGGACGGTCTGCCCGTGCCATCCATAACCATCCCGTTTTTGACCAATATATCAGCAGTCATAGAAACTTCCCCATATAATCATTTTCAAAGTTATCCCTTCAGGCTCTACGACCAAGGCTGAATTATCTATGGAACATCTCAATCGTTGCCCCAAGATCGTAAAATCCCACTCACCCATCCATATTTAGTTAGTGCCTGTCCGGGAATGAGGTAATTCAGTTCAGGATAAGCGTCAAATAGCAATTGTCAATCGTTTCATTTCGAATGGTCGAAATGAATTTAACTTATTTAA
>JAFDHR010000250.1 GCA_019308645.1 Deltaproteobacteria bacterium | reverse complement strand
CGGCAGTTTTCGACATGGGTCAAGAAAAACAGAAAGCAGAAAAAAAGCGAGGCCAGTTTAGCCTGCCGGTAACAAATTTTCACACTTGCGCAGGACACTTTTCAACACCTTTTGAAATATTACCCATAATATCAATAGCCAAATTTTAGTATTGAGGAATTAGTTGTTATTGGTCTATAATTCTTAAAAATTAAGGTAAGTGTTCTGGTAGCCACCAAGGCACAAAGACATAAACAATTGAAAATTGAAAATTGACAATTGAAAATTGTGATTGGTGCCTTGGTGACTTAGTGGCTGAATGGTTACAAAAAAAGGAAATCTATAGTGACAGTTTTTACAAAGAAATACAAAAGAATTTTTCCCAATTACAGACAAAGGCAAGGTTTGAAACACCCTACTCCACCTATCAAAGCAAGCGCAGATCGCAGGTTGAAAAGTGTCTTTTCAAGAATCGGGGTACCAGAGCAAGATCATTTTCAACCAGATCCATTCCAGATTAATGCCCTAACTGCTATTAAAAAAACGGATTGTCTGGTTTCAGCACCAACCGGAAGTGGTAAGACATGGATTGCGACAGAGGCGATAGATGCTATACATAAAAATGGGGGGAAATCATGGTATGCATCTCCTCTTAAGGCCCTTTCCAATTCCAAATTCATAGAGTTCGGGGCCCGCTTTGGAAAAGAAAATGTTGGTATCGTAACTGGCGATAGGGTCGAGAATCCGAATGCACCAATTGTTGTAGGAACTACCGAGATCCTTAGGAACCAGCTCTATGATGCCATGCATACAGGCGAGGATTTGCGTGCAGATCTTGTTGTTTTGGATGAAGCGCATTTTCTTGGAGACCACGATAGGGGCGTTGTATGGGAAGAAATCATTATCTATCTTCCTGTCCGGATTCCTCTCCTTTTGCTCTCTGCCACTATAAAGAACTCCTATCAGATTGCAGGCTGGCTTCAACATCTAAGGGGTAAAAAATGTGTGGTGATTGAAGAAAATGGAAGGCCTGTCCCGCTATTCCCACTATTTTTCCATCCAACAGGAAGACTTCTTCCATTACTTAACAAAAAAGGTCTTGATAAAAAGGTTTTGGATTATCTTAACAACCCAAAAACCCCTCCCATTTCGACAGGAAGAAGGCTCCCCCCATTTGGAGAGATAATAGCTGTGTTAAGGAAATATAATCTTCTTCCAGCCATATTCTTTCTAAAATCCAGGGCAAATTGTGATGATGCATTAGACCTGTGTAGCGCAAATACAAGCCGCGATAAATATAGTAAAGAGATGCTGAATAAAAGGATCGATGAATTGATAAATCAGCACCCCCACCTTGCTCAACATAATCAAGTATGGCACCTGAAAAACCTTGGCGTGGGGTCGCACCATAGCGGACAGCTACCATTGTGGAAATTGATGCTTGAGGATTTGATGGCGAAGGGTTTGCTTGAGGCTGTGTTTGCCACTTCCACTGTGGCTGCGGGAGTAAATGTTCCTGCAAGAAGTATCATTTTTCTTAACTCTGACAGATACAATGGACATAAATTTGTTCCTTTGACAGCCACTGAACTTCACCAGATGACAGGAAGAGCAGGGAGAAGGGGAATGGACAATATCGGTTTTGCTATGGTGATTCCCGGGCGCTTTTTAGATACTCCCTTAATTGCAACATTATTGAGATCTCCACCTGAAGATGTTTTGAGCCAGATAAGAATTGATTTTTCCATGGTCTTGAACCTTCTTCTATCCCATAATCCTGAACAAATTAAAGAGCTTCTTCTTCGATCCTTTGCCAACTATCTGAATCTGGCAAATAGGGACAAAGGGATTGAAGATAGGCTTGAAGAAACTGGTAAAGAATTGATGGAGTTTCTTCCTCACTCCCTGTGCAGTTCCCCAGAACATGTCCTTACTTTGTCAAGAAAAATAGTTGCGATAAAAAATGATATCAGAAAGATAGGAGAAGAGAAAAAACAGCTTGAGCTGATCCTTTCTAAAATTGCCAACCTTGTGCCTGGGAGGCTATTTCTGGATAATAGGTCTCGCTTATATTGCGTTATAAAAGCACATACAAAGAAAGATAAAAATGGCGTCCTTGCCTGTCGCCTAAGATATAGCCAGGGAAGGAAAAAACCACCAAAGATGCGATTTTTTGTTCCAGAAAAGGTGGCAACTATCCTGAATAAGGTAGCAAACATCCAATCAACTGATGACCCACACACTTTAAAGAGGCTTTTCTCTAATATATTATCAGATGAACCATTTTCTCCCCTCAAAGAATTGCCGTTAGGAGCAGAAGAGATTAAAAGGGTTAAACCATTTAAGGACCGAACCATTTTGCTTGAACAGGAACGTGATCAGCTAATATGCAACAGATGTGAACATTTCCTCACCTGTCATGGGAAGCGCAATAGGTCATTTAGATCAGTGTTGAAAGATTTCTCTCATCTGTGGGATGCGGCCAATGCTGTTAGGGAAAAACTTCAGGCTGACTTTATACGGCATCTGCGATTTTTAAGGACAGAAGGGTATGTAAAAGATAATGGTGCCTTGACAGATGATGGGGGGTGGGCGTCTCAACTCAGGATTGACCAGCCTCTTATGATTGCTGAAGGCCTGAGGTTAGGCCTCTTTCCTGAATCAGATCCTTGCCTTTTGGCTGCCCTTATAGCAGTGTTTGTTTACGACAGGGAAATAGATGTTGAGTTTGACCAATCAAAGGTTCCAAAAGCGCTTATGGATGCCTATAACAAATTGAAAAACGGTCTCGCCCCTCTTGTAGAAAGGAAAACTATTCAGGGGTTTCCTGTAAGACCACTTCCATTGTGGGCAGCGGCTACAATATATGCCTGGGCAAAAGGGCTCGATTGGGAAAGGGTTTTAACTATAGCAGATATGACCGAAGGTGATCTGGCCATGCTGGTTTCAAGAACCGCTGATAATTTAAGGCAGATGATATCCCTTAGAGATGTTTATCCTGCTATTGCTATGACATCCACTCAGTCTATATCCCTGATCCTTAGAGAGCCTGTTGTCTATAGTTAATAATTGGGGATTAGGGAATTTGGTGCCTTATAAATAAATTTGAGTTCAAAAGGGGCAGAAATGTTTTTGTGGAATCCTACTCAATGTCAAATTTCAAAATCCAAATTTCAAACTCGCCCGCCATCGGCTTCGCCTTCAGGCGAGGCGGGCGGGTTTGGCATTTGAGCTTTAACCTTTGGTCAATTCCGGCTTGTCCGGGTGAGGCACTTAAATGATCCCTATTAGAGACACAATACGTTCAAAAAATTATCCTGTAGTGAATACAGCAATTATTGTTTGTAATATCCTCTTCTTTATTATAGAGCTTACACAGGGTGAAGGATTAAATCGGTTTATCTATACCTATGGGCTCGTCCCTGCCAGGTACACAATCCCATCAATTTCTTCCTATTTTACCTCTGGACAGCAAATCATCTCCTTTGTATCCTTTATGTTCATTCATGGGGGGTTCTTTCATCTCCTTGGGAATATGTGGTCACTTTATATATTTGGCGACAATGTAGAGGATAGGCTCGGTCCTCTCAGGTATCTTCTCTTTTACCTTCTGTGCGGGCTCGCCTCTGGTTTCTCCCATCTTCTTATTAACTACCACTCTCAAATACCAACCATTGGGGCGAGTGGGGCTATTGCAGGAGTAATGGGGGCCTATATGATACTATATCCCAAATCAAGGATATTGACCCTCATACCAATCTTTTTCTTCTTCCAGTTTGTAGAAATACCTGCTGTTTTCTTTCTTGGCATCTGGCTTATCTTCCAAATCCTTAGTGCAGCATCCACTGGAGGGCAGGGTGGTATCGCCTGGTGGGCACATATCGGAGGATTCATCTTTGGAATTATCTTTCTTAAAATGTTTTTGTCATTCAAGGAACGCCCTGTAGGCAAAAAGATCAGACAGATAACCAAGAAAAAAAGATCTGAAAGGATCCAGGTGATAAGGCCAGTTAGTTTGGGACAGGATCCGGATATGTATGGGAAAATATCTATTACAAAAAGGGAGGCCATCTTTGGCGCTCGAAAGCTTGTTAACATCCCGGAAGGTTTCAAGAAAAGGATGTTTGTGTTAAACGTTCCCCCAGGTACCTCGGAAGGGAGCAAGCTAAGGCTCCCTGGGTTGGGTAGACAGTTGAATGGCAAAAGGAGAGGGGATTTCTATCTAAAGATAAGTGTAGAGGATTAGCCTTGTTTCAAAACGAAAATGACGCCTCAAGAGGATACCATAAGTAGGCACGAATGAAACAACTATTCTGCAAAACTTGATAA
>JAFDHR010000249.1 GCA_019308645.1 Deltaproteobacteria bacterium | reverse complement strand
CAAAAAATAGTGACCAAAAAATACAATAACATTTTAGATACGATTGGAAATACACCTATCGTCCCAATAACAAATCTTAACAAAAACGATAGGGTCAAAATCTTTGCAAAGCTTGAATGCTTCAATCCCGGGGGATCGATTAAAGATAGGGTAGCCCTTTCTATGATAGAGCAGGCAGAAAGAAATGGTCAATTAACCAAGGATAAAATAATTGTAGAGGCAACAAGTGGTAATACAGGAATAGGCCTCGCGCTTGTTGCTGCTATTAAGGGTTACAGCCTTGTGCTCACCATGTCTGATTCAGTGAGTGAGGAAAGAAGGAAGATACTAAAGGCATTGGGTGCGGATCTTCGTTTTACCCCATCCCGTCTTGCCACTGATGGCGCTATTGAAGAGGCATATAGTCTTTTCAGAGAAGAGCCAGACAAATACTGGCTGGCAGACCAATTTAATAATGAAAGCAACTGGAAGTCCCATTATAACGGAACTGCCGTCGAGATTTGGGAACAGACTGGTGGTAAAGTGACCATGGTGGTAGCCGCTATGGGCACTACAGGTACGGTAATGGGTCTTTCAAAGAGATTAAAGGAGTACAACCCAAAAATCAAGATAGTGGGAGTCGAGCCCTATCTGGGCCATAATATCCAGGGAATGAAAAATATGAAGGAATCCTATCGCCCAGAGATATTTGATAAAAATCTTCTTGATCGCACTGTCCATATTGAAGATGAAGAGGCCTTCCAGATGACAAGGAGGCTTGCCAAAGAAGAAGGCATCTTTGTTGGTATGAGTTCAGGTGCAGCCATGGCCGCTACTCTTAAGGTAGCACAAGAGATAAAAGAGGGTGCCCTTGTGGCTATCTTTCCAGATGGAGGTGAACGATACCTGAGCACCAATCTATTTATGGACAGAAAAAAGACTAACATCAAATTCTATAATACGCTGAGCAGGCAAAAGGATGCCTTCATCCCCATAAGAGAGAACGAGGTCTCTATCTATTCCTGTGGACCCACAGTATCAAAATTAATAGATCTTGCTGACTGCAGGAGATATGTTGTAGCTGACCTCCTGAGACGTTACCTTGAGTTTAATGGTTTTGCTGTAACACATATAATAAACATTACCGATCTGGATGATAAAACCATTCAGGGAGCAGAGGCTGCGGGTGAAGAGGTAACTACGTTCACCCAGAAATATTATCAGGAATTCCTTAAAGATATGGACAATCTCAATATCAAAAGGGCAGCCAGTTATCCCCTGGCCAGCGAGCATGTTGAAGAGATGATAGATATTACTCAAAAACTCTTAGAAAAGGGTTTTGCCTATGAAAGATTACGCTCTGTCTACTTCGACATCTCCCGTTTTAAGGACTATGGTAAACTTTCAAGGGTAGATTTAAACAAAATCAGGGTAGGCAAAACAGTTGACCTTGACAGGTATGAAAAAGATAACCCAAGGGACTTTACCCTGCTCAAGAGATCAACATTGAATGAACTCAAAAGAGGGATATTTTTTTCTACCAGGTGGGGAAACGTTCGACCCAGCTGGCATATAGAATGTGCTGCCATGGTCATGAAATATCTTGGCGAAAGCTTTGACATTCATACTGGCAGTACCGACATGGTCTTTCCACATCACGAAAACAATATAGCCATATTAGAATCCCTTACTGGTAAGCCATTAGTTAACCACTGGATCCATAATGAACTGGTAAGAGAAAAAACTATCACCCTTAGAGATGCACTAAATAAAGGTTACACTGGAAGAGAAATTAGATACTGGCTTATTACGATGCATTACAGAAAAGCGATTGATTTTTCATGGTCAAAGCTAACTATAGCAAAAAATACAGTCTCCCGGTTAGATAGATTCACCCATAAGCTCCGCTCCTGCCAAAAAGCCCCACATAATAGCGAAATTGATCAATTGATCTATGATCTTAGACATACATTTATACAGGCAATGGATGATGATCTTAATATTGCACCTGCCCTGGCTGCGCTTTTTGAATTTATGCATCATATCAATCGTATAATGGATTCCAAAGGCTTAGCCCCATCTGATCGAGATAAGATTGAAGCTATTCTATCCAAGCTCAACTCAGTGCTCATGGTAATGGATCTGGCAGAGGTAGAACCCTCTCAACAGATAGAAGAATTAACTCAAGAAAGGGATGATGCTCGGCAAAAAAAGAATTGGGCAAAGGCTGATAAGATAAGGGATGAACTAAAGCAATTGGGGGTTGAGGTTGTTGACACCAAAGATGGAACAAGGTGGAGAAAGTTGTGGCGGAGAGAGAGGGATTCGAACCCTCGGTAGAGCTTTCGCCCCACACTCGCTTAGCAGGCGAGCGCCTTCAGCCGACTCGGCCATCTCTCCGCGACCCCCGCTATAAGCGGGGGTACTATTAGCTAATAGCTTCTATCTTATGGCAATATATTAGCACAAAACCTTTCTGCTAAAAACTAATTGTTATCAGCCACTGGTGAAATTTAATCGCGATAAATCGGGGTCAAATTTCCTCGCGGGGTACTACTAGCTATTAACCTTTAGCTTATAGCATTATGTTTTAAGCTTGTTACGAAATGATGCTACTTGTTTTACCAGAGCGTATGCCTTGTCCTCAATGCTCTGATTTAAATCCTCATCAATATATTCATAAAGGGCTGCCAAATCAAACCCTGCGACAGTTTCATAGACAGATCTCATTGATATACCCAAAAATCGGGCAAATTCAACATCAGAATTATCAGCAGATCCCTTTTACCCTGTTAAATAATCTATTCTATCAACTAGTTACATTGCAAATCTTTATTAGCTCTCAACACATTCGGATAATATTTGAGCGACATTTAACAGGGCGCGTGTTTAGCACAATAGAATTCAGAGCCCTCTGTATTTGCTCTGCAAGTCCTTTATCCCCTGGTTTAATATATTTCGTAATAATATCACGGCATATCTTACAATATTTTTTAGCGTCTTGGTAAACTCTAAAGTTCTTGAATCTAAATTTCATAGAATCCCTTAGGAGATTACTATTTGCTATTAGGTTCTTGCTTGTAGCATCAACGTGTTGTGGAAAACCTCTTTGCTAAAAGTTAGTAGCTACAAGCTACTGGTGAAATTTAATCCCCATAAATCGGGATTAAATTTCCTGGCGGAGGGAGTAGGATTCGAACCCACGGTCCACCTTAAGCAGACAACGGTTTTCAAGACCGCCTCCTTAAACCACTCGGACATCCCTCCATTGCCTATGTGTATAGCATAATAACAAAACACCGTCAAAATCTTTCCTAATTAATATCCAATCCAATTTCCCTAAAAAGAAGTACGATATTCCTTTTATATGTAATAAAACATAACATTAACTTGACAAATTATCTTACATAATATATATTCTTTACACGTAACTACTCAAAGTTCAGACGTTCACAGTTCGAAGTTAAACTGATGAAATACGGTTCGATTCTGTTACGAATGGGGAGTCTATCCTGTTGTTGAAGCACACTGCACTGCCTTCTGCTAAAGTCCAAATAGAACCTATGCTCCCCCGCAAATATGAATAAGATTGCAAAGCGAATAACCGTGAACCAGACAACCTGAGTAATTACCTTTGCACAAAGATATTTTATAAGGAGAAGATGATGATTAAGATTGGTTATAGGATAAAGAAATTAAGAGAACAATTGGGAATTAATCAGCAAAGACTTGCAGATCTATTAGGAGTAGCACGACCTACCATATCTCAAATCGAGAATGGGGAAAGAAAAGTTTCTACTGATGAATTGGTAAAACTATCTGAAATATTTAATCTTTCTGTAGAGAGTTTACTGAATTTAAAAAAAGAACCAAAGGTTGTTTTAAGTGAAAATAAAAAAAGAAAAGGACAGAAGTCTCAAATTAGAATCAATGTTCCCCAAAAGAATTTAGAAAAATTCAAAGAGACCTTTCTTTATATTCTTAGCAAGGTTGGCTCAAAACCCAATATTGGAGAGACTGTAATCTATAAGCTTCTCTACTTTATTGACTTCAATTTCTATGAAAAATATGAGGAGCAGTTGATCGGTGCCACTTATATCAAAAATCGCTATGGACCAACTCCCATAGAATTCAAAAAGATAACTGACAAAATGATTAAGGAAGAGGAAATCGAAAAGGTTGAAAGCAAGTATTTTGAATATCCACAAACAAAATACTTACCTTTGAGAAAAGCAGACCTCTCTAACTTAAAGGCCAACGAGATTGAAGTAATTGACGATGTCTTAAACAGACTTTCTGATATGACTGCCTCTCAGATAAGTGGATATTCTCATAACGATGTCCCATGGTTAACAACAGAGGACGGAGAAGCAATTGAATATGAGTCTGCTTTTTACAGAACACCTCCCTATTCGGTAAGAGAATACGATGAAGATATTCCATGAGGTTTCCCGTCTTCCTGAATTTGAAAAGGATATAAAAAAGCTTCTCAAGAGATTTAAAACACTTGAAGATGATCTAGCAATCTTTATTAAAAACGAGTTGAATCTCTATCATAAACTAAAAATCGATAATAAGGGGGTCTTTCAGGTTCCGGGTTTAAAGATTAAAGGCCCTAAAATCTACAAAGCTAAGAAGTTTGCATGTCGCTCCCTTAAAGGCAAGGGAGTCCAATCTAGTATCAGGGTAATTTACGCCCATTTTGAGGAAAAAGATAAAATTGAGTTAATTGAAATCTATTATAAAGGCGATAAGGAAAATGAAGGTAGAGAAAGGATATTAACATATTACGCCTGCTGACCAAAAGAGACAGAAAGCCGTATTTGCCGATGCATAATTCTCTCTACGAAATTTATAACTATTTCATTTTCCTATCAATTTTTGGTATGTTACTTTCGAGACCTGTAAAACACTACGCTTTTTAGGGCGTATATTACTAATGTTATGTGGGGATGGAAGGATGAATAAACCATTAATTTCATAGACGACTTAAAAGGATTAGACCCCTTTTCTTAAAAAACAGAGGAAGTTTACACTATGAGGGAAAAAATGAATTCATCATCTCAAAAGTGGAAACATCCTGGGGGTAAACTCAGGGAGCTTGGGCCGGAAAGCCTTACAGATACTGAGCTTCTCGCCATCGCAATTTCTTCCGGCATCAAAGGCAAGCCTGCTGAAGAAATTGCCGAAGAAATTCTTGCCAATTTCGTCTCATTTAAAGGAATGGCAAATCAACCTTTACACAAATTTCTTGAGATAAAAGGACTAGGCGATGTAAAAATCATAAGGATTGCTGCTACCTTTGAGATTGCAAGGAGAATAGGAAACCAAGGATCTTAGTATGTACAAAATTTATCTCTTATCTATCAGAAAAATATAATTATTATAATGTAGCTCTATGTAAGGAACAGAGATAATGTGGGAAAAATTGGACATGGATTATCAAAAAATCCAATGTAATTGTATATGGTAGGTATAACTGAAGATGTTTGAACCCAAATTTAAATACACAAATAATATAGTCCGGTTGCTCACTAAAATATCTGGTGCAAGAGAAGTAATTCTCAATTCACCTTTGATTCCCAGATGGGGAGTTGCTTTAAGGCGGGAAGCAATAATTCACAGTGCCCATTCATCCACGAGCATTGAGGGAAACAGGCTGTCCTTGGAACAGGTAAGCGACTTAGCGCAAGGAAGAGAAGTAATGGTGACACGAAAGGATAAACAGGAGGTCTTGAATTACCTAAACATCCTGGAAAATATCGGGGAATTGATAAAAGGGGATTCTCTATGTGAGCAAGATGTTTTAAATATCCACCGTATAGTGACAAAAAATACCTTAGATAATCCAGATGATTGTGGGTTTTATCGTAATCGTTATGTTGTAATTGCAAATAGACTTACTGGAGAGGTTTTTTTCAGACCACCAAAAAATGAGGATGTGCCAGGATTAATAAAAGATCTAATTGAATGGATAAATTTAGAGGAAGCAAAAGAACTTGATCCCATTATTGAAGCTGGGATTTTTCACTACGAATTTGTCAGAATTCACCCCTTTGTTGACGGCAATGGGAGAACAGCGAGGGTCTTGGCAGCTCTGATTCTTTATCAGCGAGGCTTTGACACCAAACAGTTATTTTGCCTTGATGATTACTATGATTCTGATAGACAGGCATATTACAAAGCATTACAAAGTGTTGATCAAGAGACATTGGATTTAACCAACTGGTTGGAATATTTTGTTGAAGGGGTGAGTATAAGTATCGAGGCAGTTAAAGAGAGAATAGCCAGATTGAGCAGTGAAAGATTGAGAAAGGCAGAAAGAGGACAGATTGTTCTAACTGAAAGACAAATGAGTATTGTGGAATTTTTAAACCATAATGGTAAGATAACAGCAGGCGATATTGCTAAGATGTTTAAGATCAGCAGACAGGCTGCTTTGAAAGAGATAGGAAAACTGGTAAAGTTAAAAGTTGTTGCCCTGAAAGGAGAAAAGAGAGGGGCACACTATGTCTTATTATAGTGGTTGTCATTTTGGTTGTCATTTTGGTTGTCATTTTGGTTTGGCTGGGATAAACAAACTTATCGAATTCAAAGTCATCAAGGCAGAAGG
>JAFDHR010000248.1 GCA_019308645.1 Deltaproteobacteria bacterium | reverse complement strand
TAAGCCCAATACCACCTTTTTTTAACAAAGAAAACTCTGGCGTGAATGAGGCATTGAGGTGGGCATGTAAATTTATCATACCAAAGGTATTAGGGCCGATGACGGGTATATGAGATTTGTTCACAATCTTTGCAAGTTGCACATGAAGATCTGCGCCTGTTGGATCATCAATTTCCTTAAACCCCGCTGTAATAAGAACTATACCCTTAACACCTTTTGCCAAACATTCTTCAAAGATAGCCGGAACCATCTTTGCTGGTAGCACTACTATGGCCAGATCTATCTCATATGAAAATTCCGATATGGAAGGAAAAGTCTTCAGGCCCATAATTTCTATTGAGCCAGGATTAATAGGTATGATCTTACCTGGGAAACCCCCTTTAGTCAGACTCTTCATTACATGAAACCCAAGTTTAGTTTCCTTTTCCGATGCACCTATAACTGCAACTGAATTCGGGGTAAAGAGTCTATTCATGCTGCTTTTTTTCATATACATAACTGTATCCGTTCACAGGTTCAATGCCTGCCGGCCATCCTGCAGGCGGGGTTCGAAGTTAAACTGATGAAACACGGTTCGATTCTTTTACGAATACGGGGTCTATCCTGTTGGTGAAGCACACTGCACCGCCTTCTACTAAACTCCAAATAGAACCTATGCTGCCCTGCAAATATGAATAAGATTGCAAAGCGAATAACCGTGAACCTAGAACCGTGAACCAGACAACCTGAGTAATTACGAAATCTGTACATACTACTAATAATCAAAAAATTCAATACTGCTCTTCAAAAACGGACGTTTTTTTGTCACCCTCCCAAGGGCACCAGCAGAGACAAACTCAATTTTCGAAGGAACACAAAAATGATTTATTCGCCTTCGCCAGAATACCCTGCAGCTCGCGCAGCGCAGGCGCTCACGCGGTGCAGGCGCCTGCGCTGCATGTGCGCCGCGTGTGCTGCAGGGAGCTTCATTTATTTCATAGTGCACAGATCCCTAAATTCCTCAATTTGTTTCGGTTTATGATGTTAACTTTAAGTACTTTAGTTCACTTTAGGGACTTTAGGCACTTGTCTCAATAGTGACAATGACCATGCGGCCAGTTCAAGGGTCGGATATATCATTATCCTCTTTTTGGACTCAAACTTTATGCTGATCTCTTCAGGATTCGGCCCATAAAGCCATGCTACTACCGGCTTGAGAGGCAATCCCTCTATTGCCATATTCAGGAACTTGGAAACCTCGAGAAATGAAAACTCTGGTAGCTTGGGGGCAATAGCTATGCATATAACACCATCCACATGTGGGTCATTTATGACTGCCTTGAGCGCTACCGAATATGCCTTTTGCGTTCCGTGCTTCATAACTGCTGGCCATATGTCAAGGGGATTTCCGAGAGGCATCCAATCAGGAGAAAGTTCAGCTACCTCCTGAATAGTCTCAGGGGAAAGGGAGATCAGTTTCAGACCATATTTTTCCAACGCATCAGTAACCATAATACCTGCTGCCCCACTGTAAGTGATCACAGCGACCCGATTTCCTTTTATAGCGGGAAGGTTAAGCAAGGTCTTAACTGCATACTTCATCTGCCCATCCTCTTCCAGAAATATTACACCAGCCTGTTTTAAGGAAGCCCTGTATACTTGATAATTGCCGGCCATGGTGCCGCTATGGGATATAGCTGCCCTGGCGCCTGTCTCACTGCTACCGGTTTTAAATATAATAATCGGTTTTTCCTTGACTACTTTTTTAGTTAGGGAAAGAAACTCCTTTCCCCTGGTCAAACCTTCCATATGAATAGCTATTATCTTTATTTCAGGATCTTTCCCTAAATAACTTAGGGCCTCATAAAAGCTGATATCAGAGGCATTACCGATATCAATACCCTTGCCTATGGTTCCGCTAAATTCCTTAGCGCCTACAAAAAAGATACCTGATTGACAGATTAACCCAACAGGGGTCCTCTCTTTAATTATAGGCATAAATGATGTAGTAAAATTGTTGAAGTTATTAAGCACACCAAGGGTATTTGGGCCAAGAACCCTAATCCCATCTCTTTTTGCAATTTCTGTTATTTCCCGCTGTATCTCTTTTCCCTGGTTGTTTGCATCTGCAAAGCCCTGATTCACTATGATTGCAGCCTTGACATGGGCTGCAACACAGTCTTTAAGGATAGACACCGTATCTTCCCTGGGAGCGCTTATAACGGCGAGATCTATTTTTTCCTTCACTGCCCTTATATTAGGATATACCTTTTTACCGAGGATCTTATCCGCCTTTGGATTAACAGGAAAAACTTTTCCGGAAAAGCCAAATTTGATCATATTTTCCATAAGGTTGAAAGAGCCCGGACCGCTCTTTCGGGTGATCCCAATAAGGGCTACACTTTCAGGTTCCATAAAGTTTTTCATTAAAACCTCTCTTATTTAGTAAACTCAAGTTTCACTGAAACTATGCATCCTACATTTAAGCAACCATGCGTAGCAGGGTGCTGATAAAGGATTTTTTCAGGGATTTGGGATGATTATGGCAAACGGCATCAAAATCCTCACTCAGTGCGGCCTTGGCAATGATGTGCCTAAGATCCGAGAATGCGAAACTGTTGCGACCTCTGACTTTATGCCGACGTTCGGGGATATTTACCAGCCGTGCCCCATAGATCCAGGTAACAGTAGCCGCCATCATAGAGAAGTTGATATGGTTGATCACGGCATGGGCATTACGGGTTTGGCTTTTGCTGCTGCCAATGTCCTGTTTGATCTCTTTGAAACCTGACTCGATTTTCCACCTTGCACCATAGTACTCGATGATCTGTTCAATGGACAGATTTAGGTCAGTAGAAAAGAGGGAAATCCATTGTGTCTTACGAAAGACCCATACAACCCGGACAGGGCATTTAAGTGTCTTGAGCATGACCAGCTTTGTAGCAACCATTACCTCACGGTAATGTCCATAGAGAAATACACGATGGCTTGAAGCCAGTGTTTTGGTTCTGGCCGCTATTTCAGCACATGTCCCCAGACGCTGCCCATACTTGCGTGATCTGCCGCGTTTTCCTTTAGGCTTTGTTGGTGCCATAGTGTACAGTACGGTATTGGAGCGTAATCTGGAGAGCAAATGAACTGAAGCTCCTATCTGTTTGCGTAGGGGTTTGAATAAACCGTTGTTTCCGAACCAGCTATCGCAAACAACCATCACAGGTACACCAACAAAATGATGGGCTAACTGTATAATTATCTCGGTAGCCTGTTGCAGCTTTGTGTGAAAAGATGTGGCTATGCCGGGGATAGTCATGTTATCTAATTTTGATGCAATTGCCTTTTTCGGCATATAGAATCTATGGGCAAGGGGCAGACATGCCCAGCGACCTTTGATACGTTTGAGCAGACCAACGAAAACCACATTCTGTGCCCAGGGGTATTTGCTCTGGTTGGCCTTGGCGGCATGATCGAAGATGTGTGAACAGCCAAAGATCTTTCTGCCCGTCTTTGGATTGATGAAATCATCCAGGGCTACCAACAAACGGCCATCCGTTAGCGGGCTTGGAATCATGCTCCACAACCTGGGCCACAGTTTGGCCCATGGGAGCTTGTTTGATGCCATGAAGGTATAGAATCGACGTCGGTTCACGCTAATGCCGAAAAGGGTGTTTAAAGAGCGAAGAATGTTCGAAGAAATGGAACTGGTAAAAGGAACGATGAATGCCAACAGAGTATAGACGAACCATTGGCTGCGTTGTCTCCCGAGGCTTGTGGACGAGTACTCGTTCTGAAGTGGTGTAAAGATATCGCGTAGAATAAACATTTGGGTTTCCTCCTTTTTCTGGTTGGATATGAAGAACTTATGTGTTTATATCTACCATGAAAAGGAGTGAATCGCAACCTTTAAATTAGGCTAACATATTGAAATTATGGCATAAAAATTGAAGATCAAATTCCATGCCAACTGCTTCTGATTTATGTATTGAATCAAAAGATTCTTTGAGCTGTTGCAAAAAAACTCTAAAAACGGTGAAACTTTAGTTTAGTAAACATTCAACTACCAAGAAAAACAACCTTAATGAACCTCCATGCCTTACAGCCAAGACGAAGCATGAAAAGATTTCTTGTCATTCGTTACTCAGTGAGTAGGGGTGTAGGATTACTCCTTATCTAGTTTCAACCTTCCAGTTTCCAGTTTCTTTCATATAAAAAGATCAGAATCAAACTTATTCCTGTAATGCCTTAAGGAGAGAGCCAAGACCTTCAATGCATCATCTGGTTCTGTAAATATGGGAAAGTCAGCCGACTTTTTTATTGTAAACCACTCATATGAATCTGATATTATGCAC
>JAFDHR010000247.1 GCA_019308645.1 Deltaproteobacteria bacterium | reverse complement strand
CTTTGAAAATAGTGGCCAGACAATCCAGGTGCTCAAAGGGATTAACTTGCACGTATTACCGGGTGAGTCTTATGGCATAATAGGGCCTTCTGGGTCTGGCAAGTCCACCTTGCTTAATATTATGGGGACATTAGAGCCGCCGTCAGAGGGTAATGTTTTTTTTAAAGACCTCGATGTCTATCAGATGGATGAAATGGACCTCAATAAGATCAGAAACAGGGAAATAGGCTTTGCTTTTCAGTTTCATCATCTTCTGCCTGAATTTAATGCTGAGGAAAACACTATGATACCAGCCCTTATAGCAGGTTACAGCAAGGCAAAATCTGCCGAAATGGCTTCAGTAATACTTTCTCAGGTGGGTTTAGAAAATAGATTAAAACACCGAGTTGGAGAGCTTTCCGGAGGCGAACAACAAAGGGTTGCAATTGCCAGGGCCTTGATTATGGGGCCTAAATTGCTCTTGGCAGATGAGCCTACAGGAAACCTTGATAAGGTGACAGGTGATGAGATAACAAAACTCTTACTTTCCCTTAATAAAAGCAGAGGCCTGGCCTTAATTATAGCTACTCATAATCTGGAACTGGCACACAAGATGTCGAAACAGTTGCAATTAGTTGATGGCAGGTTTTGATGATTCAAAAGACATTTTCGTATTTTAGCTATATATTACGGCCTTTTTCTGTTGTGTTACTCTTCCTCCTTTTTTTAATACCTCCCGCTGTGATGGCACTGTCACCAGAGAAGATAGCAGTTCTTCCTTTTAAGATTTATATGTTGAAGCCTATGGATCATCTTGTTTTAGGTCTCCAAGAGCTGCTCACTACACGATTGGCAAAGGAAGGATTTGACCTTATCGATCCCGCGATTATCAATAAGGGTAAACTATCTCGAATAAAAGTATCGGATTTAGACTTTGCCAGAAGGATGGGAAAAGAGAAAGGGATCGATTGGGTAATAAAGGGGAGTCTCACCCAGATCGGGAAGAAGATCAGCCTCGACCTTACAATCATTCCCATATCATCTGGAAAGAGGCCTTTCTCTATTTTTGTTGTAGGGGACAGAATAGATAAATTAGATCAGGCAATGGAGAGGGTCGCAGTAACAGCAACAAACCAAATGAAAGGTGTTATCCAGATAGATTCAGTCTCTGTTAAGGGAAACAAGAGGATAGAAACGGATGCCATCCTTGCAGTCATCGAGAGTCAGAAAGGGGAAAAATATGACCAAGACACCCTTAATAAAGATCTTAGGTCCATATATCAGATGGGTTTTTTCGAGGATGTCCAGATAGACACTGAGGACGTCCCTGGAGGCAAATCAGTCGCCTTCAAGGTGAGCGAAAAACCATCAATCGGAAAGATTACATTATTGGGGACAAAAAAAATTGATCAAAAGGATTTAGTAGATGTTTTAGGTATTAAAAAATACTCTATTATTAACAGGAAATCCATCAAAGATAGTATAGAGAGGTTAAAAGATCATTACCATCAAAAAGGATATTATCATGTTGAGATAAAAGAAAGCCTTGAGGATCTTCCCAATAATGAAGTGGCACTCATTTATAAAATTAATGAGAGAGATAAAGTCTATATAAGGGAAATCAGTTTTGAGGGGAATGTTGCATTTGATGATGATGATCTAAAAGACCTTATGGAGACAAATGAGAAAGGTTTTTTTTCCTTTTTAACTGAATCCGGTAACCTGGATAAAAAAAAGTTAGAAGGTGATGTATTCAAGATAAAATCATTTTACCAGAACAATGGCTATATAAAGGCAAGAGTGGGTGAGCCAGATATTTTTTACAAAAAAGATGAGGGGCTTATCATCACTATTACCATTAATGAAGGCCCTCAATATGCTATTGGTAAGGTGATGCTTGAGGGAGATCTTATCAAAGATATGCACGAACTTTATCAAGCGCTTAAAATAACAAAAGAGAACGTGTATAATAGAGAAGTTATCAGGTCTGATGCATTGTCTTTAAGTGAGATTTATTCTGACGAAGGCTATGCCTTTGTTGATGTTTCTCCTGACATCAAAGAAGATGATCAAGAACATAAGGTTGATATTACATATAAAATTTTTAAGGGGAAAAAGGTTAGGTTTAAAAGGATTACAGTAACTGGAAATGACAGAACCAGGGATAAGGTTATTCGGCGGGAATTAAAAGTTATTGAAGGTGGGTATTTTAGCGGGAACAAGTTAAAGAGAAGCACTCAGAATCTTTATCGCCTCGGGTTTTTTGAGGAGGTGGAGGTTAATACAAAAAAAGGAAACAGTGATGAAGAGATGATTCTTGATATACATGTCAAGGAGAGACCAACCGGTATGCTTTCCTTTGGTATTGGATATAGTTCAGTCGAACGTACTATAGGGACACTTCAAATATCACAAAATAATCTATTTGGCCGGGGGCAATCGCTATCAGCTAAGGCCTCCCTGAGCAACAAGGCTACTAGGTATACCTTAAGTTTTACTGAACCATGGCTTTTTGATAAGCCGTTATCAGCAGGTATTGATCTTTATAACTGGGAATATGAATATGACGAATATACCAAAGACAGCATTGGTGGTAAATTGAAGCTTGGTTTTCCCTTAGGGCTTGATTTCACCAGGGGCTCAGTTATCTATACATATGATGATGCTGAGATCCTTGATGTATTAGAAACAGCCTCTCAGACAATAAAGGATATGATTGGAAGAAATGTTACCAGTAGTCTGACCCTTGGAATTTCCAGGGATAGCAGAGATAGACGCTTTAATGCAAGACAGGGTTCTGTTAACTCCTTTACAGGGGAATATGCAGGAGGTTTCCTGGGAGGAGATAACTATTTTACCAAATACAGGGCCAGATCAGCATGGTTTTTCCCTTTTTTCTGGGATACGGCATTTTCTATTCAGGGAAAATGGGGCTACATTGACCAGAGACCAGGAGGCGAATTGCCAGTTTACGAAAAGTTTACATTAGGAGGAATGAATACGGTAAGGGGGTTTCGGTATGGAACTATTTCCCCTATTGATCCGGCTACTGGTGATCGGATAGGCGGAGAAAAAATGATGGTCTATAATGTTGAGTTCCGTTTCCCTCTCCAGAAGGAACAAGGCGTAATGGGAGTTTTATTTTTTGATGCTGGAAATGTCTTTACTAAGGATGAGGAATATACCTTTAGTGGAATTAGGAGGGGCGCCGGTGTAGGTATAAGATGGTATTCGCCAGTAGGGCCTCTAAGGTTGGAATGGGGAAAAAATCTTGATCCCAAGCCTGGAGAGGCAAAAACCGAATGGGAATTTACCATAGGAACACCATTTTAGTGTTTGTTGTGTGTAGCATGATCCCAACGTGGTTGACTAATAGAAGAGGAATAATGTAGTATTCAAACTGAGTTTTTCGCTAACATATTTCCATATAACAGCAATTACATCAAGAATGGAGTTAGGCATGAAAAAGAGTTTCTTATTTTCTGCTATTATTATTGTAATACTATTAGCTTACAATGTAGTTTTGGCGGAGGATTTTGCCAGAGTTGGTTTAATTGATCTTCAGAGATGTCTTAAGGAATCCAAGGAAGGACAAAAGGTCTTTCAGATTCTCAAAAAGAAGAAAGATGATCTCCAGAGGAGGCTTAATACAAGACAGAGAGGACTTTTGGAATTAAGGAAGGAATTGGATAAACAGGCTATGATGTTGAGTTTGGATGCCCAGGAAAATAAAAAGAAGACTATTGAAAGGAAGACCAGAGAATTAGAATATCTTTATAAGGATTTAAACGAAGAGATGGCAAGGGCACAGGGAAAAGAAAGACAGAGAATCTTCAAAGAGTTAGAAAAGATCATTGAAAAAATAGGCTCTGAGGAAAACTACACCTTGATAATGGAAAAACGGGCAGGGGGTGTGTTGTATTTTTCTAAGTCGATTGATATTACTGACCAGGTTATCAAGGCCTACGACGACCAGATGAATGAAGCGAATAAATAAGGATGGACTCGTAAAAAGTCCAAAAATACCATTTTCCGTCATTCCGGCGAAAGCCGGAATCCAGTCTTTTCAGGCAGTTACAGACCATCTGGACTCCGGTTTTCACCGGAGTGACGACTTTTTACGAACTTTTCAATAATAATAGACTGAGTTGCTAAATACAGGCTTATACCTTTTAACTTATAATTTTAGCTCAGTTTAGGCACTGTTAATATGTGGCACTGTAGAAGGTGATGATCAGGTTTTAATAAAGGGGATCAATTCCCTTGTTTTGGCCGAGAAAGGAGAGATATCCTTTTTTTCAGATCCACGATTAAAGGATCAGGTCAGGATAACAAAGGCATCTTCTATTATTGTTAAAAAAGTCATCAGTCTCTATCAAGGGCCACAGTTGATAGTTGCTGATCCCTCTCTTGCCTACGCCAAGGTTGCGACCATATTTGCCCCTCCAATTCCTCGTTTTCCGGGTATAAGTGAAAAATCCATAATTAGAGAAGGAGCCCGCATAGGAAAAGATGTATCTATCTATCCCTTTGTTTATGTTGGCCGGGAGTCTATAATAGCTAATCAAGTCACTCTTTTTCCAGGTGTTTATATTGGTGACAGGGTCACAGTGGGAAAGGGAAGTGTTATCTATCCGAATGTAACAATAATGTCTGACTGTGTAATAGGAAAGGAAGTAATAGTTCACGGAGGCACTGTTATAGGAAGTGATGGCTTCGGTTTTGCGAGAGATGGTGATATAAGTGTAAAGATTCCCCAAACAGGTATTGTTCAAATAGAAGATGAGGTTGAAATTGGTGCACAAAATGCCATTGATAGGGCTGCCCTTGGAAAGACAGTAATAAAGCGAGGAGTAAAGACCGATAACCTTGTTCAGATTGGGCATAATGTAGTTATCGATGAAAATACCGTTATTGTTGCTCAGGTGGGCATTGCAGGAAGCACTAAAATAGGGAAAAATGTCATTATCGGTGGACAGGTTGGGTTTGTTGATCATATTGAGATTGGTGATCGAGTAATGATTGGTTCAAAATCTGGTGTGATCAAATCTATTCCGGCAGGTCAAGTGGTTTCTGGTATCCCAACGATGCCTCATCGCCTTTGGCTGAAAACAAGAAGCCATATCAGGAGACTCCCCGAGTATTCTGAAAGATTGAAAGAGTTAGAAGACAGGGTTAAGGAATTGGAAGAACAATTAAAAAGAGGATAAACATAAAATGGATTTGCCACTCACTTACAAGGACATCATAAAGATACTCCCACACCGTTATCCATTTCTATTTGTGGATATGATTACAGAACTCGAGGTGGGTGAGAGAGTAGTTGGGATCAAGAATGTAACTATTAATGAGTATTTCTTCACGGGTCATTTTCCAGGAAAACCCATTATGCCTGGCGTTTTGGTGATAGAGGCCATGGCTCAAGTAGGCGGAATTCTTGCCAGATTATCGCAACCAGAAAGCATGACAAACAAGGGGGACAATGCCATATACTTTGCGGCTATAGACAAGGTAAGATTTCGAAAACCGATTTTCCCAGGCGATCAGATCATTTTTGAACTGACTGCTATAAGAAAAGGAAGCAGAATATGGAAAATGAAAGGCAAGGCAATGGTAAACAAGGAAATAGCGGCAGAGGCTGAGTTATTGGCTGCATTAAGGTAACTATAGATTGCCTGAAACTGGAAACTGGAAACTTGAAGCTGGTTACCGATGACAAATAAAGATTGACTAATGACTAATGACAAATGACAAAGGTATATAATGGGAATAGATATTCATCCATCTGCAGTAGTATCCCCAAAGGCAAAAATAGATGATGGGGTTACAATCGGGCCATTTTCGATCATAGGAGAAAAGGTAACAATAGGCAGGGATACTGTTATCGGTTCCCATGTAGTTATAGATGGAAATACAATAATAGGTGAAAAAAATAGAATTTACCCCTTTGTCTCCCTTGGTTTGCCCCCTCAAGATATCGGGTATCAGGGTGAGGATACCAGGGTCATTATTGGGGATGAAAATATTATAAGGGAGTTTGTAACCATTAATCGGGCTACAGCTAAACAGGATAAAGTTACAAAAGTTGGTAACAAGAATTACCTGATGGCCTATGCCCACATAGCCCATGACTGCACTTTAGGAAATTCCATTATTATGTCAAACGCTGCAACTCTTGG
>JAFDHR010000246.1 GCA_019308645.1 Deltaproteobacteria bacterium | reverse complement strand
AAGTTAAGGATTGTAGCTATTTCGTAAAACAGATGGAGCGAAGCGATTCATTAACTTTAGCTCACTTTTAACTTTTCCTGTTTATCCGGGTTAGGATTTATTTGCCTTCGCCAGAATACCCTGTAGCTTGCTACAGGGATGAATGGCGAGGTGAACCGCGCCGTAGCTCTAAAAGCGAAGGCGGGTTGGCTTCGGCGCAATTCCGCTTTGATACCCCGCAGCTTGCTGCGGGGAGCTTCATTAAATATTAGGATGAGAAATGAAAGCCGGGTGATGGCGGTAAAGACATTTTTCGGTAAAAAGGCCGTGAAAATAAATTAAGGCCGAGCTAATAAAACTAAAGAAGTTTTTTCATAGCCTCTTTAAATAGCTTGTTAATGGACATAGTTAACTCGGATGCTTTTTCAAGACAACTAACCACATCCTTTAAACCCTCTATATCTGCCTTCTTTGACCATTCAAGGTAGGTTTTCGCATGATCTTCATTGTGCTTAATCCAATATTGGAAAAGTTTGCCCAGTTTTTCCTTTTCTGGTAACGAATCATGATCTTCTATGTGTGTATCTTCATGGTGATGATGGTGATTCATTGCAGACTCTCGCTTATAATTATTTTAATCATTTATCCTGTCAAATCGTCCATATGGCCTTGCCCGAAGTTGGGAATGTACCAGAATTTATTCTTCTTCAAGTAAAATTCTGTGATCAACAAGATTCATCTCTTTGATTCTTGCTTTAATTGTGCGCTGTTCACCAAAGATATCCTGAAGATATATACCATTGTTCTCAGGTCTTAAGGTGTCTACGTTTTCCATAATAAGTTTTTCTTCCCCATCTTTTATGAGATATGCATTTGCCTCGCACATTTCTTTGTCTCCTTGTAATTGAAATAAAAGTCGCGATGAAACAATTTTAAAAAAAGAGAACCAGAAAGAGATATGAATAGTTTTTATATAAGCCTTTCTGGCTTTTTTCAGTTCGTCTATCTTTTTGGAGCTTCTTGCTAACGCTTGTAGAATTTATTTAAAATAGAAAACTATACTTGTCAATAAAAATTGACGGGCTTCTTGCTCGTGAAGAATGTGGAAATTTTAAGAAAAGGAGGCCACCAGATAAAGAGAGTGAGATAGAATTCATTTTCACTCGCCTTCGCCAGGATGCCAATGGCGACAGGCGACCGCGCCGTAGCTCGTAGAGCGTAGGCGGGTTGGCTTCGGCGCAGTTCCGCTTGGCTTTACCACAGATGCCCCGCGCGGAAGCGCGGGGAGCTTCACTTGAGGATGGCAGTTGACTTTGAATGGGAGTTCAAAGGGAGAGGAGGGTAATAAGCATAGTGAATTAAATGCACTCTATGATCTGTAATGAGATAATTTGTATAATCTCTGGCTGAGTTGGCGAAGTCTCCTAAAATCATGTGGACTATCTTCTTTTGAATCTATATGAAGTTTCAGAATATCACTATTAAGAAAGCTTATGGCATTTTGAAAATTGAGTTCGGAGAGGGCGCCGATATGATCAATAACTCCTAGTTTATGAAATCGTTTTCCAAGGTAATTCATATTTTTTACAAGGTCTTCTGTTTTACCGTCTTTATTCTTTTGTTGGCTCATCGATTTGGCAGCAATCCAGTATGATTCAAGGAATGTTTTGGCCAGAGCGGCCCAGATGGGTAGTTTATTGAAACCGAGTTTTGTTATTTTGTATCCCCCATTCCCATTAGATCTGGATAAAAAGGTGCAATCCAGAAAATATTCCGTTAAAGAGCTGGCTTTTTCTTGGAGATCCTCCTTCTGATCAAAAACAAACTCGTTTTGAAAAAGATTTTTCAAAAAGGTATAGTCGGAAATAATTGATTTGAGATCCTTTTC
This sequence comes from Deltaproteobacteria bacterium, assembly GCA_019308645.1. The sequence goes on along the minus strand of JAFDHR010000246.1, from coordinate 3,641 downwards.
CTCTTCACCACCAGTTAAAAGCGATATAGCGACAAATGAGTGAGGGATAAAAAAGTGGATGATGCTGTTTTTATAATATTCAAGCTTTATTTTTTTATCTTCATCTACGTAGTAAAAAGTTTCCTCCTCCCCTGTTGCATCTTCCAGAAAATCGACAACCCTCTGGTTGATTAGCAGTGATAGTGTTTCCTCTATTGTTTTTGATGAATCTACAAGGGTAGATGCTGTAGGGACGTCGTACTTTTTTATAAATTTCAAAAGAATGTCTACTGTTTCAGTCAGTTCTGAAAGATGGAATCCCCTCTGGTGATTGGCTAAAATGGCCGTAGCGATTAGCGAAAGAGGTGTTACGAGAGAGATAGCATTTATTGACCGAACTAAATGAAAGGCCAGGTCACGAGGAGGATTTTTTACTGATGAATCTATTTGAGACAGATACTCATTCAACGAAAAAGGATGACTGAATCGAATATAAATCTTTCCATATCTTTTTTTTAGAAACCGTCTCGCTTTTATGATCTGCATGAAATTTTCTTTCTTTTTAAGACCTCCCCCAATCTCTTTTTGATAGGATTTTTCCTCTATAATTCGATCATAAATTATAGAAGCGGGGACAAATATCAGATCTTTACAAAATCCTTCACGACAGGCACGAAGCAGGATTGAGAGGAAGCCAGTTTTGGGAAGTATCAATTTGCCATTTCGGCTTCGGCCACCTTCAATAAAGAATTCAACGGGATGCCCTTCTTCAAGAAGTGATTTAATATACCTTTGAAATACCTCTAAATAAAGTTTTTCACCCTTGAAAGAGCGACGGATGAAAAAGGCACCACATTTTCTAAAAATTCGTCCCATCGGCCAAAAGGCCATATTTTTTCCAGCAGTAACCCTGGGGGTGTGCATATGATAATTATAAAGTATATAATTCAGGATAAGGTAATCGATGTGGCTTTTATGGGAAGGAACATAAATCAGTGTTCCTTTTCGAGCCCATTCCCTCACTCTTTCCAGGCCATCCATATCCACATCTACTCCTTCAAAGATCTTTTTCCAGAACCAGTCTAAGGCCCAAATAAAGGTCTGGATATAGGCCATGTTATAATCTGCAGCGATCTCTTCAAAATATTGCCCAGCCTGTTTTTTAAGTTGCTTGAGACTTTTTTCATTGTCAGAGGCCAATATATTGATTTCCTTGTTGATCTTTTCGTCAGTAAGGACCGATTCCTTAATCTGCTGTCTGGATTTCATGATCGGGCCTAGAATTACCCTTTTCTGGTTGTCGATGCTGTTGATAAGCATCTGCTTTATTTCTGCAGCCATATCATGGAGAGGTCTGGTGGGTGGTTGGCTTTTTAAATAGGCCTTTAGATCCATGGGACGACCAAAGTCGATAAATGCACGGCGATTGTGCCTGAAAAAAAGGACAACTTTTCTTATAAGGCCAGGGTGGTCTTTGAACCCAAAAAATATGTCAGTGAGGCTTGAATAGTCCCTTTCAGGCGTCTTTTTATAGAGGACGAGTTGTGGAACGATATAAATGGGACGATCCATATTTTTTTGTGTTTCCAGAAGGAATTGCAGATGGTCTTTTTCTGCATGAATAAAATGTCTGATAAAGCCTTTCGGATCAATAAGAAAGATAAGAGACGTAGTACCCTGTTGAATAGCCTTTTCATAAAACCCTGAGGAATACGGGTTTGGAAGACGACCGTGCTGAAGCAGAGAGGAAAGTTGAGAGACAATGACTTTTACGAAGCGGGTAAGAGGTAAATACAAAGAAATATTGAGGTCAAAGGCTATTGTGGGATACGGTAAACGTTTTCTGCGGAAATTATAATGGTAAAGAAGGTAATCCAGCTGCCCCCTATACTTGATTGCATAAACTACTGTACCTTCCCTGTGCATCTGCTTCAGGTCTTCTTTCATGCTTTTACTAAGGCTTACTCTTTTAAAAAGTCTGTACAGGAACCAGTTGAGAAAGAATCCCGGTTTATGATCAAGTACATAAGGATAAAGAGTTTTTTCCTGAGGCGTATTCATGAATTGATTGATTGAATTGAAATATTCCCTTTCTTGGATAGGAAGTATAGGAAGAAATAGAATTATGTGTCAAGGGAAAAGGGGCCACAAGATATGCGGTTTTGGAGTGAGACAATACTGAAAGAGCCTGTGTCTGCTCGCCATCTGCCGGCAATACTTCAAAACCTAAGACCGGTGGGAATACATCTGTGGTATTTTGACTGGATTTTGACGAATCTCTCAATCAATTACATGATCGAAGGTCTTATAACTCGACTATTTGCGTGGAAACTCTGTGGCATCAAAGGTTTTGCCTTGTTTCCCATCCTTGGATTCGTAAGCGACCCTAGATTGAATTTGAATAGATATTATTTTCTCCTGGGAAGATGATACACGTGTCAAGTATCTGAAAAGGGAAATTAAGGGAGGGTGAAGACATCCCAAAATCCCAAAATACCGTTTGACTTTACAGCTCAAAAAGCTTAGCCTTTTTAAATTCAATCACGTGACTCGGGTTTCTACCTTCCTTGTGCCGGTACGTATTGAGATGCAGTATCCTTTTGCAGGTCTGATCGCTTGAAGGTGATTTCTGCGGTGTCAATAGGTTTCATCCAAGCATATATCTGATGCTTGAGAAGCCTATGCCAATCCCTTTTGTAAACAACATTGAACATTGGTAGATATTCCGATGCATCTTAAGAGAGTCACTATTTATCCAGAAAAATTCCCGACCACAGAACACTATCCTTTTAACCTAAACATTTTTCATGAGACAAAAAGCATTTTATTCGACTCGCCGGTTACATTCTTCGTAGGAGAAAATGGTACTGGCAAGTCGACTTTTCTCGAGGCTATAACGCACAAATGCGGCATATATATATGGGGAAACGTTGAGAGAAAACCCTTCAAAGTCAACTTATATGAGAAAAGGTTGCACGAGGCTATCGATGTCGAATGGACTCAGGGTTCCGTGCACGGGTCGTTTTTCGCATCCCAAATATTCCAGAACTTTGCCCAAATTCTGGACGAATGGGCAGCAGCAGACCCTGGATCACTTGATTATTTCGGGGGGCAATCTTTAGTGACCAAATCCCATGGGCAGTCACTCATGTCGTTTTTCAAGGCCCGCTACAAAATCAAAGGGATTTATTTTATGGACGAACCAGAGACAGCACTCTCACCAAGAACCCAATTAGATTTGGTTGGGTTGCTTAAGGACATGAGCCAGGCCGGGCACGCACAATTTATCATTGCCACTCATTCTCCAATCCTCCTGGCATGCCCTGAGGCGAAGATTTACAGCTTCGACTCTGTGCATGTAAAGCAAATTGATTATGAAGAGACAGATCAGTTCCAGATCTACAAGAACTTCATGGTGGATAGAAATAAATACCTGGACTCAATATAAGAAAAATAGTATCTGCTCAATAACTCGGGGGAACCCCCTCACCCTAACCCTCTCCCGCCAGGAGAGAGGGGATTAAGTGAGTGAAATCATTGAGAACACTCCCTCCCCCTTGATGCTGACTTTTACCCATACGTAAGACCGTTGCTTATGGGCTAGCCCTCGTGTTCTGTAATGATTTAGACATAGCAAATCCCATGGCGATATCTTGTAGGCG
>JAFDHR010000245.1 GCA_019308645.1 Deltaproteobacteria bacterium | reverse complement strand
CTTGCCTATATGGATCTTGCCTCCCTGTGCAATTGCGTGCGCCGCAAAGATCATCAGGAAGCTGAAAGCTAAACAGATGATAAGAATTCCTTTTTTCATGATCCACTCCCTTTCTTTTAAAATATGCGGTTGAAGCATATGTAATGTTAACCACTCATAATCAAGAAGCAGGGCTAGCTTCTGTTGTCGTTGTTGGAGACGTTGTAGATGTGGATGTCACCACTGTTGTTGGCGCTATTGTTGTTGGCGCTACTGTTGTCCCTGGTATTGTGGTCGTAGTTGGTAGTGGTTTCCCTGTGTCTTCGATCTCTTTTTTCAGTTCTTTTGCTGCATCACCGGCTTTTTCCGCCTCTCCTGCCACTGCTGGGTCAGGGTTAGTTTTAAGTACTTCAGCGGCATCAATGACTACATCGAGGGCTGCCTTCTGGGCATCGGCCAGGTCCTTAGGATCTCCAGTGGCCTTTGCCTTGTCTATCATCTCTTGGGCCTTTGCTACGGCAGCGTAAACCTTACTTTTCCAGGCCGCAACAGCCCCTGGATCTGCAAAGGTGCCCTCTGTCCATAGCCCCACTTTACCAACCTGGCCTTTAATCACATTTAAAAGAGATTCCACGTTATTGTACCCGGCCTCAACTACTGAACCACGAATACCGCAGACCGCTGTGGGTGTCTGGAGGACATTTTTCCTCTTTGAAACGCCACTCTTAAACCACAATTTACCCACAAAAATGGTCATCCTTCGAACTAATGTTTTGGTTTTAAAGAGCCAGAATCCGCCCTTTTCCTCCCTTTCCTGGATCATAGTATTGGTGAAGGGCCTGATTTTCATCAGAGCTCCATCATTGAAGGTGATCTGAACCTCACCCTCTTTTGTCTGGATAAAATCCCCATCGTATAAAACCTGGCCTATTCGTGTAACCCTGAAAACGTTGATATCAGACTTCATAAAGGCCTCTCCGCTGAAGCTCGATACCTTTGCGATGGGTTTTGCGGCATAGGCCTGGGAGTTGAGGAAAAATATCCCCATACATAGGACCAAAAATACAATTAAACTCTTGGATTTTGGATTCATAATTATACCCTCCCTTTTAGGAAAAACATTATAAATACTCAGGTTGTTGGGTTTCCCGATAAAATCGGGATTCAGGGGTTCAACCTGAAACGAAACGTTGTGAATGCGCAGAGCCCCCAACTGGCTCAAGAAAAGCCCGGGTTTAACGGTACAGGGTCAAGCAAACAACCATTGAATCCCGATTTATCGGGAAACGTTGAACCTGAGCACTTACAAAAAATATATAAAAGGCATATCCAGCAGCCTATTTCTTGTAAACTGTGTTATACGATTAATGTATACGGACCAGCTTATTCAAAATAGTGTAATACAGTACTCCTTTTAAATGTCAAGGAATTTTTTTATGGAATTTTTTTATGGCCCAGTCAATTGAATGCTGCCGCTGCCAGCATCAGATTGATATTATCGCCCATGCTCCGCATCAACTACTATCTCAGTAATATGCAATAAAAACACCAATTTTTTAAAAAGTCAGGGGGCATTTTTAAGAGGGCATTTCCTTTGAGAGATCCACACGAATCAGTCCACACCTACGAAAGGAGCCAAATCTGACGGTTGCTTTTTTGAAAACTCTTATTTTTTCTTAACTACTCAGTTATTTTGCCACAAAGGCACTAAGGCACTAACATTATAGAATTATTCTTTATAATAAGCCTTTTTAATCCCGATAAATCGGGATTAAAATTAGCAAGAAAACTCCGTTATTCAATTCATATTCATCTTTCCCGCCTGCCGTCAGTCGGGCAGGTCTTCGGGTCTTTGGGTCTTTGTGGCTGAATAGTTAAATTTTTTCTTCAACTGATACCAAAAAAAAGCTGCCCCAAGAATTACCGCGATAGCTACCCAAAACCACCGCGTGCGCCAAAACCAGTTCTCCCTTTTTGCAATCTTTACAACTGCGCTGGAAAAGGCGGTATAATGTGTATCTCTTAAATCATATTCAAAAACACAAAAGACCGGATAAGAGGCGCCGGAAAGGGCATAAAAATTCTCAATGGCAAATTCCACTGTTTTTTGACTCCTGGATTCGATATCAAAATCAATTTGGGGATCTGGTGAGGAAAATTCTCTGGGAAGGATGAGTGTTGCCCGGATATTCCTCAACCCAAGGCCTACATTTTTTATATCAATATGCAGTTCCCCTTTCTTATCCATGGTCAGGCCGTCAATTAGACAGAGGAGATCAGGATTGGCATCTTCTTGAAAGAAAAAGGTCGTACATGAAATGGCTGAGAAAGGGTACTGGTTGACATCGTGAAAATCGACAATCACTGTAAGGGGATACCGTCCCTTTTTGATCCCTGGGATTGTCTTTTCAAATTGAAATGTATAAAATTCATCGATGGTAAGCAGCTTTTTGGTTCGGGTCTTGATTTGTTCTCCCAGAACACTGATATTTGCCTGGACGTTATGAGCGGCAACATTACCTTTATTACAAACCTTTATGCTGCCCTTTAGCCGATCACCCTCTGTCTTCACGGTTGTCTTTGTCTCAATGGTCAGGGTCCCGGCTAAAACCACAGAACTATATTCCCACATCAAAATAAAACCAGCTAAAAAAACTACCAGAATGATATCTTTTCCAGACATTTCTCGTACACTTCTTTCGTATATGCTCAATAATTAAGGATTTCCACAGGATTTTAAAAAATTACCTTCTTTCGATACTCTATAGTATTTTGTAGCTCAGGTTCACCGTTCAAGCCTGAGTAATTACCCTATTCTTTTTCATTTCCTCATTCCCGGCCCAGCATAACCTCAATAGATTTCCTTATATCTTCCTGATTGCACAAGGAATATATCATAGACCGTCTTTGCTTAAAATAGCCACGTTCCTTTTCAATGTCATCATTGGCATATTTTGCCCACACTGAGTAAGGGTCATTTTTGATCGCGGCATTGAAATAATGCAAACCTTCACGTGTCTTCAGAAGCGCCGTTCTTAGTAAGAAAAGACCTGGGGCGCTCTCACCCTCACGTAACTTTCTCAGCCCATCTTCCAGGATCTGGTTCCTCCCATGTTTTCGGATTCGAGCAATCTTGACATAGGCCTCCCCTACATAACGGCTGTAAGGGTATTCGGATACAATAGTCTGATACCACACCTCAGCCTTATCCCTTTGCCCCACATTCTCATAACACGTGCCTGTCAAGAGGATGCAGAGAATCACGTCTATCTGATCAAATTTCTCCCGCTTTTGAAGAAGAGGTTCCATCCTGTGGATCGCCTCTTTATAGTGTTCATTAGCTGAATCTGCTCTATTCTTAAGGGACAGCCGGGTAGCAGTCTCATAGCTTCTGTAACCTTCAATATATGTCCTTACCGGCAGGTTTCTTTTTACAGCGCCCATTATAATAAGCGTAAAGGCCATCATAAACACCAAAACAAGCAGCAAGGGCCGCAAATGTGACAAGGCTTCTTCTATAGGGAGAAACATTTTTTGATAATGGATCCTATGTATCAGGGGTGGCAGTTTTGAAAAAAAAGAATTATTGCACTTTAGTATAGAAAGAATCCACCCAATCAATATGGCTACCAATGTAATCCCTGTGATGCCCCACCCAAAATTTTCCCAGAAGGTTCTGCCATAGGTCAATACTACCTCTTGCTGTCTGGGAATAACCATCATGAGATGAGGGCTGACCGGGTAAACCCCATGTGCGCCCTGAACCCGCCAATTAGGGAAATACGATACCTTAATAAGGTGCGGCAATCCTACCTTGTTGGTGGTAAAACGGATTTTAAGGTGCTCAAGGTGCGCCACAATGTGAATCCCGGTTCTATTTAGGGTGTCTTTTCTGAAGGGACGAAGATTGGAAACATCCTCTGTTTCATGAAAAAAACATGCCCTGTCTTGCTCATCGGTTACAAACTTCTCGGGAACCAAAAGTACATCAATCTCGTCCGCCCGTTTATACCATCTATAAAAATCCTCGGCCCAATCCTTAGAGGTGTAGATCACGGGCCGAATCTTAGGCACATCCACGTATTTCTCATCACATCCCAGATAACGATAGATGGAAAGGCCACCGAAGGATGCCTCTTTTTCAAACAGAGAAGAATCTGCAATGGCGTTTTTGGCCTTGTCCGTCCTCAAGATCAATTGGGAAATATTATATAAAGCCAGGTGAGCCGGAAGCGCATCCGGGTTTATCCGAGACAAAATCCGGGATATAGGGGTCTTGATGTTTCGGGAATATTCGGTTTGCAGAAAGACAACGCATCTGGAAGCTATAGACGAAGCAAAGTGAATACCCTCCATTGTCTGTCTCCCTGAAAAAAAAGGCAACGATTCAAAAACCCGG
>JAFDHR010000244.1 GCA_019308645.1 Deltaproteobacteria bacterium | reverse complement strand
AAAAAAATGGCATTAATAGTACAAAAGTACGGCGGCACCTCCGTTGGTAGCATTGAAAAGATAAAAAAGGTTGCTGAGAGGGTAATCGAATATTGTAAAAAAGGGGACAGGCTTGTGGTGGTTCTCTCGGCAATGGCCGGACAGACAGATGCCTTGATCAGGCTTTCTAAAGAGATAACGGATACCCCTGATACAAGAGAATTAGATGTTTTGATGGCAACAGGTGAACAAGTGAGCGTATCCTTGTTTGCTATGTCAGTAAAGTCCATGGGCTATGATTGTCGTTCCCTTCTTGGCTTCCAGACAGCCATCCATACGGACCAAATATACGGTAAGGCAAGGATCAGGAAGGTTGAAACTGATCGGATCCTAAGGGAGTTAGATGAAAACAGAATTATAGCTGTAGCAGGTTTCCAGGGAATCGATGAAAGAAAAAATATTACCACCTTAGGGAGAGGGGGATCAGACACTACTGCAGTAGCTCTGGCAGCAGCACTAAAGGCAGACCTATGTGAGATTTTTACAGATGTTGAAGGTGTATTCTCAGCCGATCCAAATATCTGCACCCATGCTAAAAAACTGGAGAGAATATCCTATGAAGAAATGTTAGAGTTTGCCAGTTTAGGGGCCAAAGTTTTAGATATACGATCAGTTGAATTTGCTAAAAAATTTAATGTGCCGCTGCATGTTAGATCATCTTTTATGAGGAGTGAGGGAACAATGGTGGTAGCAGAAAGTAAGGAGATGGAAAAGGTAATGGTATCTGGTGTTGTCTATGATAAAAATGAGGCCAGAATTACAATAACCAAGGTGCCTGATAGGCCTGGAATTGCTTTTAAAATATTTGATCCTGTTTTCAAGGCCGGGGTAGTGGTGGATATGATTGTCCAGAATACCAGTGTTGAGGGTCTAACGGATCTCACATTTACAGTCACCAAAACAGATTTTCAGGAGACCATGAAATTGCTAAAAGGAATTGCCCGAGAAATAGGGGCAAAGAAGGTGCTCGGAGATCAAAATATTTCCAAGGTATCTATTGTTGGACTGGGTATGAGAAATCATGCTGGGGTTGCCACCAAGATGTTTGAAATCCTATCAAAGGAAAATATCAATATAAGCATGATCAGCACCTCTGAGATAAAAATTTCCTGTATTATAGAAGAAAAATATACCGAACTTGCGACAAGGGCCTTGCATGAAGCCTTTGGTCTGGGTAATGAAAACGAAAAAAAATAACACCCAGCACATAGGCCTTTTCATTCTTATCCTAATCCTTCTTCTTGGATGGGTAATAAATAACCTGTTTTCTGCACAAGGAGACCTTGGCTCTATCGAAAGGGAAAACAATATTTTTATCCTTGTCACTGGCGTTGTAAAAAACCCTGGCATCTATGTGTTTGATAGGGAACCTTCTTTAAAGGAATTGATGGTCGGGGCCGGCTGCCCGAAGGCAAAACTGATTGGCGTAAAATTGTGTGATACATCTCCTTCTGTTGCTCAGGGGACAAGTGTTCAGATCAGCTCAGAGAATGGACATATACATGTCTCAACTGGAACTATGCCCGCAGCATATAAAATTACCCTTAAAATCCCTATATTTGTAAATACTGCAAGCCTGGAAGAACTGGATACTATACCTGGTATCGGGCCAACGCTCGCTGAAAAGATTATTAATTATAGATCCCTTTATGGTCCATTTAAGACACTAAAAGAAATAAAAAATGTACCGAGCATGGGAAAACTACGCTATCTAAAAATAGAGCCTTATATTGGAATTTAAAAAATTGAGGGAAAATAATGCCATTTAAAAAAGGTATTCCTGGATGGTCAATCGGCCTGATCCTCACTCTTCTATTTATAATCATGTTCGTGACAGGCCTTGGTGATTTTACAGACGTTATAGAGAAAAAAACATTTGACCTCCGATCCAAGCTCAGTGCCTCTGGAGAAAGAAATCCAGATATCGAGATAGTAGTTATTGATGATGAGGATTTAGATGAAATCGGTCGTTTCCCCTGGCCAAGAAACATTCTTGCCAGGGCAGTAAACAATCTTGCAATGGCTGGTGCCAAGGTTATCGCCCTGGATATTATCTTTAATGAGCCAGAGGAAAATTCCGGCCTCAAAACGATTAGAGAACTAAAGAAAACATATGCTGATCTCGATTTAAAAAAGAAAGGTTTATCTGCTAAAACATTTTATCAATCATTAAATAAGGCAGAGGCCAACCTGGATAATGACACCAAATTAGCTGAATCTTTTAAAAAGGCCGGCAACATAGTTCTGCCCATTTATTTTGATACAAGGAGTGCGGGAAGAGACGATGAGGTTCCTGATTATCTGGCCAAAAACTCCTATAAAATTATACATGGCCTTAAGGATGAATGGGCAACAAGCTCCCTTATGTGGCTTTCCAAGATAAAGCCACTCCTTCCTTCCCTTGCGAATTCAGTTGCAGGAATTGGCCATATAAACCTTTTTCCAGATAACGACGGATCCATCAGAACTCAGATTCACGCCATTGGTTATTTAGACAATACCTTCATCCCATCATTTCCTATTGCAATAGTAAAAACCTTCAAGGGATTAAACTATAATCAGATCAGGCTTATCTTGGGCCAGGAAATCGATATAAAGGTCCCCCCATCCAAGACAGTCCGGATTCCAGCCACAGATTTAGACATGTCAACACTCATTAAATGGAATGACGGGCCAGGGATTGCATTTCACATGACGTCATTCAGAAAGGTTCTCAATAATGCATTTCAAACAAGCCTCTTCAGAGACAAAATAGTCATCCTTGGACCTACTGCCCCAGGAATTGGGGACCGCTTTGTTACACCTATATCGAGTAATTTACCAGGCGTTGAAATAATAGCCAACTCGGTGTCAAATATCTTAAAAGAAGAATTTTTTATGCGGCCTCAATGGACCTCATTTCTTGAGCTAAGCATTATGCTCCTTTTTGGACTCTACATTTCATTTCTCCTGACAAGGCTAAAGGCTGGTACCGGTGCAATTATCACACTAATCCTTCTTCTCTCTTACGGAACAGTTGGAACAATTCTATTTTTTCGCTCAAATATATGGCTCAAGATTACACCTCAACTAGTTCTTTTGATTCTGGGCTATATTTTAGTGGTTAGCAGAAATTTTTTCATCACTGAAAAAACCAAAGAGAAAGTAGAGGCTGATTCCGTCGAAACAAACAAGGCCCTTGGTCTTTCTTTCCAACAGCAAGGAATGCTTGATCTCGCCAGTGAAAAATTTCGAAAATGTCCTACCGATGAACCAGGGGTCAAGGATCTTTTATACAATCTTGGCCTCGATTATGAAAGGAAAAGGCAATTTAGCAAGGCATTATCAATGTATACTATGATTATTGAAGATGGCAGCAGTTTCAAGGACTTAGGTGAGAGGATACCTAAATTAAAAGGCGCTGAATCTACTATGATCTTTGGCGCCAGTGGCGGCCATCCTGGTGACATTGGAGCAACAATAGACGGCCTTGATACTAAACCAACACTTGGCAGATATGAAATTTCAGGGGAGTTAGGCAGAGGTGCAATGGGGGTTGTTTATAAAGGAGAAGATCCCACTATACATAGAACTGTTGCTATAAAAACCTTACGATTATCTGAATTTGAAGAAGGAGAGCTGGCAGATATAAAGGAACGCTTTTTCAGGGAAGCAGAGTCAGCAGGACTGTTAAACCACCCCAACATTGTTTCTATCTACGATGCTGGCGAAGAACACGACTTGGCCTATATAGCGATGGAATACCTACACGGAGAAGATTTAGCAAAATATACCCATAAAGGAAAGCTCCTCCCCTTAAGGGATGTGCTTAACATCATAATCCAAGTAGCTGATGCCTTAGATTATGCCCACAACAACAATATTGTTCACAGGGACATAAAACCAGCCAATATTATGTTACTTAACGATACAGGTAATATAAAGGTCACGGATTTTGGCATCGCCAGGATCACATCATCATCTAAGACAAAAACAGGTGTTGTTTTAGGCACTCCCTCTTATATGTCTCCTGAACAGGTAAGTGGAAAAAAGATCGACGGACGTTCAGATATATTTTCATTAGGGGTAGTTCTTTTTGAGATGCTAACCGGACAAAAGCCATTTATTTCCGATGATATAACTTCACTCATGTTTCAGATTGCAAAAGAAAAACACACCTCAGCAAGGAAGTTTAATCCAAAAATTCCACTGATTATTGAAAAAATAATAGATAAGGCCTTGATTAAAGACGTTAAAAAACGCTACCAGAATGCTGGCTTAATGGCTGAACCGTTAAAAAACGCTACCAGAATGCTGGCTTAATGGCTGAACATCTCAGAAAGATCGTAGAACGAATAGATCAGTTGAGAAATAAAAGGGTCTCTAAAGAATAATATAAAAGTTATAACTTCAGAGCTCGTAAAAATTCTTTATTTAATGACTGCAATCCCCCTAATTTTTAGGACTTTGCTTAAAAATTGGACATCAGGTCGGTCTCGGTTCAAGGTTCAAAGGTTTTAACCCCTTAACGGTGAGCCCTGAACCCCTGGCCCAGACCTGATTTGACAGGCTATTGCGCAACATAAACAGTTAGTCAAATACTCCAATGGCAGCAGATTATAAGAAACAAGTCGCGCTCTCTGAGGCGTAGGCTACGAGCCGGAGGCCAGGGCGGGCTTGAACCCAAATCTTGAGTTAGAAACGCACCCTTTTATCCAAAATATTACCCCAACATTAGCTAAAATTTTCGAGGTCTGAACTTAGATATGATTATACTTATATGATTATACTTGGAATAGATACCTCCTGCGATGACACCTGTGCTGCAATAGTGGAAAACGGAAATACAGTATTATCTAATATTATTGACTCTCAGATTATTGTTCATCACAAATACGGAGGGGTAGTCCCAGAAATTGCCTCAAGAGAACATAGTAGAAATATTGTTCCTGTTGTAAGAGAATCACTAAGGAAAGCCGGGCTCACCAATAAAGATATTCATGGAATAGCAGTCACTGTGGGACCTGGTCTTGCTGGGGCCCTCTTAGTTGGTATTCATTTCGCCAAAGCCTATAGCTATGCTAACAACACTCCTCTCATAGGAATAAATCATTTAGAGGGACATATCCTCTCTATTTTTTTAGAAAAAAAAATCCCTCCTTTCCCATTCGTTGCCCTCACTGTTTCAGGTGGCCATACAAACCTTTATCATGTCCGTGACTTTGGGGATTATACCGTGTTGGGTCAAACACTGGACGATGCTGCAGGTGAAGCCTTTGATAAAATCGCAAAACTTCTTGAGCTGGGTTACCCTGGGGGTCCTGCAATAGAAACACTTGCTGCCACAGGCCGCCCCGATTCCATTCATTTTCCGAGGGCCTACCTATCCAAAGACTCCCTTAACTTCAGCTTTAGCGGTCTCAAGACTGCTGTTGCACTGTATGTCAAAAAATGGCGCAACGAAAAAACAGAAGAAAATTACATTACAATAGCAGATATCGCTGCATCATTTCAGGCCGCTGTTGTTGACATCCTTACTGATAAGGTTATTACAGCAACAGCGCAAGCTGCGGCAAAATCAGTCGTGCTTGCAGGAGGAGTAGCCAGAAACAACAATTTACGCAGTAAACTACAACAAGCTATGAGTAAAAAAGGAATCGATCTTTATATTCCAAGTCCGCAACTCTGCACAGACAATGGGGCTATGATTGCTGTTGCCGGGTATCACAGGATAATGAAAGGTCAAAGGAATGATCTAACCTTAGATGCGCGATCAAGATTTCCATTAGATCAATTGGATACCTAACTGGTATGCCCCTACCTGGTCTGGCAATATATTGCTCTTTAATTCCCTTTCTCTTGAATTTTCTTTATTTACATTCACGGAGGGTCAAGCTTTTTTCTCTTGCAGGATAAGACGTTACACCTTATTATCTTCTACCTGCTTCATTTCGAGTAAATTTTTAATACCAGAAATTTATAAACTGCAAAAATACTCCCTCTCCCTTGATGCCTGCCTGTGCGTGTCCGCACGCAGACAGGGGAGAGGGCTGGGAAGAGGGTGGCCCCCTCCCCTTTATCCCCTCCCACGAGGCTGACATTGAGACACACTTGACACCGTGGGTTTTTTGATTTATTATAGGGGGTATGCTGGTATGTGGTCAATATTTTAATTTGGAGGTGATAAGTCGAA
>JAFDHR010000243.1 GCA_019308645.1 Deltaproteobacteria bacterium | reverse complement strand
AAATTCACCATAAAATATCTGCTCCCACGGTCCAAAGTCCATTTTACCGTTAGTTACGGCAACAACAACCTCTCTTCCCATAATCTGCCTTTTCATATGTGCATCTGCATTATCTTCACCAACGTTATGCCTATATTGGGAGACAGGCTCATGGGGAGCAAGCTTTTCCAGCCATTTATCATAGTCGTGATGTAACCCGGATTCATCGTCATTAATAAATATACTGGCTGTTATATGCATGGCGTTGCAGAGAATAAGACCCTCCTTAATCCTGCTTTCTTTTAGACACTCTTCCACCTGGGGGGTGATATTAACAAATGCCCTCCTGGTAGGCACCTCAAACCAAAGTTCTTTTCGATAGCTTTTCATAGATAGCTCCTATGTAATGTCGCCGATATGTGACATTCTCTGGAATTTTAAAGAAATTATTTGTCTTTTTAGATAAATGGTCTCTTAATTGCTTTGTCAAATAAAGATAATAATAAACACTTAGAGGGAAAAAATCTATGTTTTATTTCCCCTTGATTTCAGCGCAAAATGGTGATAAATGCCTATCGCTGCATGAAATGCTTCGCTAATCGACAAAAACTCGGCCCAAACAGTTTGGCGATTTTAAAGCTCAACATTTTATGAATCACTTTCCAAAAGTGGCCAAAATCGCTCGCAAAAGACTTATTACGAGTTTGTCAAGGATGAACCCTGGAGAAGGTTTTACAAAAAACAGTAAGAAAATGGAAGGATATAAGATTCAATATAAGAATTCTGTCTTTTCCGGACAAAAGTTAGAACTTGATGGTAAATATTTTAATCATTGTAGGTTTAAGGATTGTATTATTGTTCTGGAGAAAGGGGAAACTAATATTACCGGTTGTAGTTTTGAAAACTGTAAATTACTCCTTAAAGGCAATGCCTATACTGTGGGGAAAATAATAAAGCTATTTACCGGGAAAAGTCCCTTAAAGGTGTTGGACCTTGATGAGCCATTATTTGAGAATACTACGCCAAAAAAAGATTAAGCCCCTATTGTTTTTCTATATCGTAAACAATTTTTATTATTGTTGTGATGATCTAACAAAGATAAATACCCTATGTTCCTGTAAGCCTTTTCTTTAGCACCTTCCAGTGTTGCATCGCCAGCAATTATATGCAGCACTCTTCCACCGTCTGTGACAAGGCCTCTTTCTGGATCCTCCCTTACGCCTGAAAAATAAACAGCAATTCCCTTTTCAATATTATCCAATCCTGCTACCACATGTCCCTTCCCATAGCGGCCTGGATATCCCTTGTTCCATCCCTTACTTGCCTTTGAGCGGCCTTCCATAGCAACTATATCCACATAGTGCTGGTTATTCCAGACAGGATGAATTTGATCCAAATTCCCTTCCCACACTGCCATCCCTATCTCGAAGAGATCCGTACTTAGTTTTCTTGAAAGCACTTCCCACTCAGGATCGCCATGTCTTACATTAATTTCAAAGACATCGAGTTGGTTGTAATGATCAAGATTCAATCCGAAGTATAAAACACCTTTATAATTCCATCCTAAACCTAAATCACCCCTGTTGTAAATTGCATCCACTGTAGGGTTTACAATCTCTTTTATAATCCTGTTTACAAGCCATGGGGTCAAAAGTTTATGGGGTGCATAACATCCAGTGCCGCCTGTATTGAGGTTTCCACCAAACTCAATAATTGATTGCTCATCATTCTGATCAAAGGCCTGCTTGTAGTCCTGAACAAACATTTTTAAAGGAAGCGCATGTTCACCATCCAGGTAGACATAGAAGGAGATTTCAGTACCATACTTTCTTTCTTCTATAACCACCTTATCACCTGATTTTCCAAATATTTTTTCTACCATTATTTTGTCAATTGCGCTCTCGGCTTGGATGACATCGTCACACCCTATGGCACCCTTTCCCGCTGCAAGGCCATTTGCCTTTACAAAGACCTGATATCCAATATTCCTCACATATTTTTTTGCCTTTTCCGGGTTATCAAAAACCCTATATTCTGGCTTACCTACCCCTATTTCCTTTAAAATATTATCAGTAAATGCCCTGTCACTCTCTAATCTAACATATTCTTTCTTTGGCCCAATAGTTCTCACCCCTTTTTCATTTAAGATATCAACCAAACCCTCCTCAAGAGGGTTTTCTGAACCTATATCGACCAAATCAACCTTGTTTTCCAGGCAAAATTTCACCACCTCATTAAAGTCTCTTATATCCATACATTCTATCAATTTTCTCTTTCCCTTCAGTGTGTAGGGCACTCCAGCATTGCCGGGAAAAAAATAGACCTTTTCAACATGCTGACTGTCTCCATATTTATCAGCAAGTGAGTGGTCTCTGCCTCCGGTGCCATATACAAGAACTTTCATGTTTTCCTCCTTAAACGGTGATAGTAAGGCGTTGACTTATATGTAGGCATGGGGTGGGTGCAAAAGTTTGATTGGCAGAGTATATTGAGATTGTGAAAGTATGTCAATATTAATTGAGCAATTACAGAATCGGTTTAGGCTTGTCTTTTTTTTATATTTTGTTATACTTTTTCAAATTTTCAGGCAAACGATAGCTAACATTATTGTGATTACTCAGGTTCAAAGTTCTATGGTTCACGGTTCAAGGTTGACAACTTCGTAAAAAGTCATCACTCCGGTGAAAACCGGAGTCCAGATGGCCTGGAACTGCCTGAAAAGATTGGATTCCGGCTTTCGCCGGAATGACGGAAAATGGTATTTTTGGACTTTTTACGAGTCCATCAAGGTTAAGAAACGATGAAAATACCTGCCCGCCATACGGTAGGCGGGGACCAGTATAAAAGTAAGCCAAACAATCCCGATTTCATCGGGAAACCGTGAACCCGACAACCCGAGTAGAGTTACATATTATTTAACAATTTTATTACAATGAAGATTGGAGTCATTTCAGATACCCACCTAAAAGAGGTGAATTCTCGCCTTATTGATATATATAAGGATTATTTTTCCGATGTGGATATGATTATCCATGCTGGAGATCTTATTTCTGAAGAAATAGTTGATTTTTTAAGCCAGAAGCCACTCCATATAGTTCATGGAAATATGGACAATTTTGACATAAAAAAGAAATTTCCTAAAAAAGAGATATTAGAGGTAAGCGGTTTCCGTTTGGGCTTAATACATGGGTGGGGTTCCCCTTTTGGAATAGAAAAGAGGATAAGACCAGAGTTTAATGATGTCCATGCCATTATTTATGGCCATTCTCACAGATCGGCTAATCATATTGATAAGGGAGTTATTTTTTTTAATCCAGGAACTGCCACTGGTTTCAAAATGACTGGATCTCATTCGATCGGAATTTTGGATATAACTGATAAAATAAATGGCACTATAATTCCAATTTGAGGGTACATGATGAAGGTTCTTTGGGCGCCTTGGCGAATGGAATATGTTACTTCTGGTAATAATAAAGGGGAATGTATATTTTGTCCAGGCGTTGACAGGAGTCAAGATGAACAGAGATTAATTTTATTTATTGGTGGCTTAAGCATTGTTCTTATGAACAAGTTCCCTTATATAAATGGCCATCTTTTGATAGCCCCCCAGCGACATGTTTCCACTTTAGATGCACTATCAATAGAGGAAAAAGTTGACCTAATCATAAAAGTTGAAAAATCCATTGATGTTTTAAAGGAGGTATTAAATCCAGAGGGGTTTAATGTGGGTTTAAACCTGGGAAAAGTTGCAGGGGCAGGGGTTGAGGATCACCTGCATTTCCATGTTGTTCCTCGATGGATAGGAGATACTAATTACATGACTTTATTTGGAGAAGTAAGGGTAATTCCGGAGCATATTCAAAAGACATATCAAAGATTGTTACCTTTTTTCAAACACTTTTAGATGCGATACAACATTCTTTCACATTATAGGAGGATTTTATGAAACAGATAAAGGCTATGATAAGTATAGTATTAATGTTACTGGCCGTGGTACTTATTGTTGAAAATCTTGCGCAGTTATCTCAGAAATTGATACTTCAGGTTGACCTTTATTTTTGGGAATGGAAAACTGAACCAATGTCATTTTATTTTGTGATTATAATTGTCTTTCTATTAGGCATCCTCATAGCTAGTTTATACGGTATACTTGAGCGCTTTAAATTGAAGAAGGAAATAAGGATAATTTCCAAGGAGAAAAGAGAAAAAGACAAAGAGCTGAATTCCTTGAGAAACCTGCCTATTGTTGAAAGTAAGATAGAAGATATGGAGCTGTCACAAGAAAATCAGGATTAGAAGCTGATTAGCGGGAGATTAGGCTAATTTAATATATCGGAAATTCCATTTTTTAGACAGGATAGACAGGATAGTCAGGATAAATAAAAAATCATGTAAATCCAGTTA
>JAFDHR010000242.1 GCA_019308645.1 Deltaproteobacteria bacterium | reverse complement strand
GTGGTGGCCCAGCGACCAGGGCCGGCTACCGGTTTGCCCACGCGGACCGAACAGGGCGATCTCGAACTTGTCCTACATTCTGGGCATGGAGAGTTTCCGAGGGCTATCTTTGCACCTGGTACGGTAGAGGAATGTTTTCACCTCACACGCAAAGCATTTGAGCTGGCAGAGCGATATCAGGGTCCTATGTTTCTTTTAACAGATCAGTTTCTTGCTGATTCCTATCGGGCTGCGGTGCCATTTGATATAGAGAATTTGCCCTCACTGAGTGTTGGCACAGCCTCAGCTGGATCATCACAATATACACGGTATGCGATTACAGAAAGCGGCATTTCGCCTCGACTCCTTCCTGGAATGACTGAAAATTTTGTCGTGGCCGACAGTGATGAGCACACAGAGGGCGGACACATTACCGAAGATCTTTTTGTTCGTAAGCAGATGGTGGAAAAGAGGCTAAGAAAGGAAAAAGGGATTCGTACCGAGATCATCCCTCCATATATGGTAGGGGAAGAAAAGCCAGGCCTGCTACTGGTATCGTGGGGATCGAGTAAGGGAGCGGTGAATGAGGTGGCCTCTCATATCAGGTTAGAAGGAGAGAAGGTAGCCACACTCCATTTCTCCCAGGTATGGCCCCTGGTCCCGGACCAGTTCATCGGATACCTCGAGTCAGCGCGAAACGTGGTAATCGTGGAGGGAAATGCCTTTGGACAAATGGCACGATTGATCCGTAGAGAGACGGGATTTCAAATTAAGAAAAAGGTGCTTCGATATGATGGCCTGCCAATAACACCAGAATTTATCCTTCGGGAATTGGATATGTCATAATATTGCAATGCTTAATGTTTTGCCTTTTAAAATACGATAGCAGTAACTTACGATGTATCACCGCAGAGTCACAGAGGCCGCAGAGAAAGGTTTCTTTTTTTTGTTTGTCTCGAAAGCTTTCAGGACAAACAAAAAGCCGCAGCCCTGCGGGCAATTAAAATTTAGTAGCACTAAAAATTGGACATTATAGATATATCAACCGAAAGGGCTTAGATTTTCTTAATGCCGGTATCTCCCGGCATTAAGAATAAAATAATTCTCAGCGCACTCAGCGTCTTTGCGGTGAGAAAAAGATTTTTAAACAGATCAATATAGTTGATTAAAACGAGGATAAGGAATGGTAAGCATTGACAGTTATGGAGACTATGAGACGGCTTGGTGTCCTGGCTGTGGAAACTTTTCTATCTTGAAAGCGGTTAAGGAGGCATTAGTAGCCAGACAGCTGAAACCCCATGAGGTGCTTTTTGTCTCTGGTATCGGCCAGGCAGCCAAGACCCCCCATTACCTTAATGCCAATGTCTTTAATGGCCTTCATGGTCGATCTCTTCCAGTGGCAACTGGTGCAAAACTTGCGAACCCGAATCTCACTGTTATTGTTGAGAGTGGCGATGGATGTAACTACGGAGAAGGTGGCAACCACTTTCTTGCGGCTATACGTCGAAACATTGATGTGACCCTTTTGGTACACAACAACCAGGTATACGGACTGACCAAAGGTCAGGCCAGCCCCACCTCTGCCGAAGGTTTTGTCACCAAGGCCCAGCCAGAAGGCGTGCTATCGGCTCCTTTCAATCCTATCGCAGTGGCTGTGGCTATGCGGGCCGGTTTTGTGGCCCGCGGTTTTGCCGGCATGATCGATCATATGTCTGAGCTGATTCAGCAAGGCATAACCCATCGCGGCCTTGCACTCATTGATGTGTTACAGCCATGTGTCTCCTTTAATAAAATCAATACCTTTGCCTGGTACAAGCAGCGGTGCAAGCCCTTGACCCCGGCATATGACCCAACTGACTGGGAGCAGGCCATAAAGGTAGCCTCTGAATGGGGAGATAAAATCCCTACTGGTGTTATTTACCGAAACGATCGAATGCCCTTTGAAGAGCACTTTCCAGCATTAAGCCAGGGGCCCTTGGTTGGGCGGAACTTAGAACGAGCGATGCTTAAAAAGATAATGGAAGGATACAAATAAGGCAGAAGAAGGGCCATGGAAAAAGGGGGTATTCACATGAAAGCTGCATTTACCATGATACCTGTAGAGTCGAGGAGGCTGATCGCAAAGGCTGTCGTGGAGATGGAGGAGATAAAGATCGCGAAACAGAAGGCCTATATCATCCTCAACGGTGGGACAACGAATGGCTATATAGCTCAAGAGCTTCTTGGGATGAAAGACCTTGAACCTCAAAAATTTGCTGCAGGCACCAACACCCATAGGCTCCTCTGTGTGACCGATGCTGATAAGCGAACTCCCTTCCCAATAATACTTTATAAGGGGGAGATATCTTCAAAAACCCTTCCAGAAGCTTTACAGGACTTTCATATTGAAACTGTGCTGATCAAAGGGGCAAATGCAATAGACCCTGAAGGAAATGTAGGTGTGATCACAGCGGGTTTCGATGGTGGAACGATTGGGGCGACCTATGGCACTGCAACATCTCAAGGGCTGAAGTATATTTTTCCTGTGGGCCGAGAAAAAATGGTGCCTTCGGTCAAAGAGGCAGCAGCCTGGACAGGAGCTAAAACCTTTGATTACACAATGGGAGCAGATTTCGGCATGTTCTGCATTCCAAACGGGATTGTTGTTACAGAGATTGAGGCACTTAAGATATTAGCCGACGTGGATGCAAGACATATAGCATCCGGTGGAGTTGGCGAATCGGCCGGAGCAGTGGTCCTTGTGATTAAGGGAGAGGAGACAAACGTCAGAAAGGCGATCTCTATCATTGAATCAATCAAGGGGGAGCCTACTTTGAAGGGATTTAAAGGCACGTGCGAGACATGTCCCTATGCTTGTAAGTTTGCGGGAAAAAAGATAGAGGATCTCCCTGCATGGCTGGCTAAAGATGAGTGATAGAGGAGATGATAAATTGAATCAAGCGAGGCAAAAGAAAAAATTTTGTTTCTGTGTGCAAATAATTCAGCCCGTTCCCATGTGGCAGATGGGTTATTAAAGGCCTTAGGCGATAATGATTACGAGGTTTATAGTGCGGCCATCAGCCCATCACAAGAGTTAATCCTTGTGTGATCATAGCATTAAAATCTATCCTTATCAAATCAAATCAGTAAAGGGAGGTTAATAATGGACAAGCAAGAATTGATTGATATGTTAAACAGGGATCTTGCTGATGAGCATGCAGCCATCATACGATATCTCGTCCATGGTTATATGGAAGGGGAGGATACACCTCTGGGTGCGAGCCTTATTTCCATTACCAGGGAGGAGATGTGGCATATGCACTGGCTGGGGATGATCATAGGAGAGCTAGGAGGAGAGCCTAATTTCACGCCTGCACCCTATCCCTATGATCCGACCAGCAGGTCCACTATGCTCAGATCATATGTTGAATATGAAGAAAAATTGATACCTCATTACAACGGAGAAACGGATAAGATAGATAATTCCCATATCAAGCGGGTTCTCCGGAGAGAGGCCTGGGAATCAGCCATCCATGCCAGGAAGTTTCAAAGGAAACTGGACAAATTAAGCCCTGAAGAAGCAGCGGGACTTCCGGGGGAAGAAAGTGAATTACCAAAAGAATTCTTGGATATATTGCAAGCAGAGGTCACCAGTAAATATACTGAGATGCTTCAGCATATCCGCACTTCCTGGGTATTCCAAAAAGATGAAAACATTGGCTGGAAGATCATGGACCAGGCCATGGAAAAGATGAAACAGCTGGCCCACTTTGCTGAAGACATTGCTGAGGATGGTATTGCCCCCAAATTTAAACATGGAGCGATAGAGAAAAGTCAGGCCATTGGGATGGCCCTGAAAAAGGCATTAGAGGATGTCCAGGAGACTCGGGAACGGCATGTAAGGTTGAAGGAGGATCCCGAGGTCAAGAAGCATTCCGGACTTGTCATTAACCTGGATCTGACCATCCAACAGGAGGAATATCAGGGAGCAGAGCTTAAAGACTGGGGCAAGGATAAATAAATATCGTAACCGTTCACGGTTCAGGGACAATTAATAATATAATCTTCCATCAACCTTTGAACTTCTTGGCGCTTATATTTAGATTATAGGTAGGCGTTCACGGGTTCAAAGGTTCAGAGGTTCAAGGTTCCATTCTCGTCCCTGGACTGCATTTGGGATGCGTATTTACGAGAAAAGAATCGGCTTCGTCAGGCCTAATCCAAAATTTGGAGCCAAATTGGTAATTATTTGGGAAAATAAGCATTTTTGACGAGGACTTCGGGTCTTCAATGCCGTCTTTGTCCTTAACCCTGAATCCCGATTTCATCAGCGATTTTTTTGGGCTGATTTATTTGACCATTTGGCTAATGGATCTATCGGAACCGAAAATCCAATTTGAAATTATACAGCCAGGGGATTCTCGGGTC
>JAFDHR010000241.1 GCA_019308645.1 Deltaproteobacteria bacterium | reverse complement strand
TGGCAATAATCATCCATTTCCGGTCGTATCGTTTCCATAACCATTTTATTGTCACTAAAACCGGAAACAACAAGTACCGAAATTGCTGAATGATTTTTCTTAATCCACTGCAAAAGCTCTATGCCGCTAACATTTGGCATAATAACATCCGTGATCACCAAATCATAGGATAGACCTTTGCTAGTTGCTGCATGAATTTTTTGACGCGCGTCCTCGCCGTCTTTGGCCGAATGAAGAATAAACCTTTCTCGTTTCAAATGGCGTTTTACAGTGTTGACAAATTCTGCTTCGTCATCAACCAGCAATATTCGCTTGATAGCTTCAATCATTAATTTTCTTTCCTGGACTTGATAGGTTTCTGAACTGTCAGACTTGATTCATGCGAGCTTTTATACAGCAACTTCTATGCCATGTGAGGCATGATTGCCACTACTTTTCCATCTGCCTGTATTTATTAGTTTTTATACGGATATCAATAAGGGAGGTTGAAAAATCTAAAGCGACCTAAAGGTCATGCGATTTCAAGATAGATGGAGAATATTTTTTGGAGCTGCCGTAATAACCACTTGATATATTAATATTTATATGTTGGCGACCTTTTTGTCACCAACAAGCGACTTAAATGCCGTTGGGAATTTTTGTAGGATTCATCGCTTACCCATCATGTGTTTTCTGCTGAGATCATTAGGGAACCGTTCTTGCCGGATGGGGTTTGTTCCCCTATCAAAAATCCCCAAGCATGGATTTCCAGCGAGGATTCTGCCTTAGCCCGGCTAACTTTCGCTGCACCTGTCTTACCGACACGTTTAATATCTGAGCGGTCTGTTTGGTATTCCCTTTGGTATGGACGTAGACGTAGATCAGGTGTGTATCGTAATTCTCCTTGAAGCTGCATAAGGTGCGTGCAAAGGAAGGAGTCTGAAGGGACTCCTCTCCCAGGTGACTCGGTAAAATCATGGGTGAATCGGTAAGCAGCACGGCATTTTCCACTATCTGTGCCAGTTCGCGGATATTGCCGGAGAAATTTTTGGCGGTCAACACATCCATGGCCTCTGGGCTGAAACCCCGAACAGCTTTTTGATGGCGCGCGCATGCCTGCATTAAAAAGTGGGAAGCAAGAAGGGGGATATCATCCGCCCTCTCCCGGAGTGGAGGCAGGGGTATGTGGGCTGATCTTATCCGGTATAGCAGGTCCAGTCTGAAGTTGCCTTCCTGACAGGAGATGTCCAAATCCCTGTTTGTGGCTGAAACAATGCGAAAATCTAACGGCGTCGGTACTGTTTCGCCCAGTCGGATAATGGATTTCTCCTCCAGAGCGCGCAGGAGTTTAGCCTGAAGCCTAAGTGGAAACTCCCCAATTTCATTCATAAACAGGGTTCCTCCGTCTGCCTGATCGAAGAAGCCAGGCCTGTCGCTATTGGCGCCCGTAAAGGCACCTTTGACATGTCCGAAGAACTCTCTCTCAAAAAGTGTTTCAGGAACAGAAGAGACGTTCACTGCGATGAAAGGGCCGGTTGGGGATGGGCCTGATCGATGGATGGCACGTGCCACCAACTCTTTGCCGGTTCCGGATTCGCCGGTAATCAAGATGGGATTGCCGCTTCGTGCCATGATCTGGGCATAAGAGATCAGTTCCATTATTCGTGGGTTCTGGGTGATAAATTTGGAGAAAGCCTCCGGTATTTCAATTTTACAAATACCCGAACGTGCTCCCGCCAAACCAGCGAGCAACCCCCTCCGCTCAAAAGCCCGTTCAATGGACAAGACCAGACGGTCGTTATCCGTCGGCTTCAATAGATAGTCATAGGCCCCCATGCGAATGGCTTTAACAGCTGAAGATATATCATCCACTGCCGTTAATATAATAAATTCAGTGCGGGGATTAAATGGTTTTGTGGATTCCAGAACTTGCAACCCGTCTACTTCCGGCATTAAAAGATCAAGGAGGACGATGTCAAAATCGTTATTCTTGATTCTGTTAATGGCATCCTTTCCTGTGGCACATATCTCCACATTCAAATAGCCCCGCCTTTTCAGTAAGCGTTTTACGGAGGTGAGAGCGACCTGTTCATCGTCCACAATGAGAATTTTCATAGCCTCTGCCGGTCCATCTTGTTGATAAGTTCAAATAACTTCTTTATTTTAAACGGCTTGCGCAGAAGATAATCGGGGTCAGGGGTGTCTTCGGGTTTTTGCTCGGACGCATATGGATGCCCTGTATATAAAATGACATACAATAAAGGGAATCTTCTTTTGATTTTTTTAAGGAGTTCCCAGCCGTCTATCCCGGGCATAGCTATTTCGGACAGAACAATATCAACTTCGGGATGCTCCTCCAGGTAAGCCATAACGCCTTCCGGTGTGTTAGTGATCTTAAGAGACATATCCTTGAGTTCGGCAAAAGAATCTCTAAGCAGGCTCAGGACTGTCTCTTCATCATCCACGCAGAGAATAGAGGGCTGAAGATCCAGCGTAGTTTCCTGATCAACCGGAAGGAGCACTGAAAAATGGCTTCCCAGTCCCGGTCGCGAATGCACCCCGATAATTCCCCTGTGCTGCTGGACAAAGTCATATGAAACCGAAAGCCCCAATCCAGTCCCGCCGGCATTCCGCCGTGTTGTGAAAAATGGGTCGAAAATCCGATCCATCACTTCCGGATCCATGCCAATGCCGTTGTCTTCGACCTCAATCAGAACGGATTTGAGGCGGTCAAGGTATCGTGTCGTAATGGTGAGTCTTCCTTGCTCTCTATTAGGGATAGCGTGGGCCGCATTTACCACCAGGTTTACCACCACCTGTTCCAATTTTTGGAAGTGGCCTTGAATTTCGGGCAGTCTGTCGCCATAGTTGACATCTATTTTCGCTATGAATTTTCTCAGTTGAGCACCGACGATGGACAAAGTCTTCTCAACCACTTCATTGACCTGGACGGCTTTCGCATGGGCGCTTTCATCTATACGGACAAAATCCTTCAGAGTGGCTACCGCCACATTAATGCGCTCTGAACCAGTTTTAATGGCCTGGATGATTTCCCCCATGTCGTCACATAGCTCAGCGATACTGATACCGCCTTTTCTCCAGTCAGGATGGGCAGCTGCATAATCGGTTATAATCGGTTTAAATATTTCCCATGTCTCATTCAGCAGCGGAATATTATAGGTGATGAAACTGTTCGGGTTGTTGATTTCATGGGCCACCCCCGCCACAACTTCTCCCAACGAAGTAAGTTTATCAGCCTGGATTATCTGTTGAAGCCGATACTGGGATTCCTGGCGTAGTTTTTTCCCCTCGGTGATGTCTTGCCAGGTCCCGACAATGTGGCTGACTGTCCCGTCAGGCAACTTCACCAAGAGCCGGGTATCAGCAAACCATTTGAATGACCCGTCAGCTATCCGGAAACGATATTCAAGATGATACTTCTTCTGTTCAGGTAGAACTGCCAACTCCCCCAGCACATGTTTTCGGTCGCCTGGGTGAATATGCTTTGTCCAAAATCTTGAATCCTTAATGAATTGTCCCGGCGTAAAACCTGTAATTTCTTCAATCGCGTTGCTTACATAAGTTATGTTAAGATTGTCTTCAGCCCTGCAGGCATAAGGTATTATCGGCAAGGATTCCAACATCACGGATAATTGTTCAGTCGTGTGCCTCAGTTCTTCCTCTGCACGTTTGCGTTCTTGAATCTCAAGGTAAAGCTGTGTGTTTTTTTCATTCAGTTGGTGCGTCCACTTTTCTATAATTTTTAGTAGATGCTCGTGGTAGTGTTTTAATTCCTTTTCGACCCTTTTGAAGGTAATCGCATGGTCCAAAGTGACCGGCAGGGTTTTGAGATAATTACGGTCAGGATCTTTTATCAGGTAACCTGTTGCACCAGCCTTCATTGCCTTGACGGACAGATCTTCATCACCGGCTTCGGTTACCACCACCACTGGAACATCTATATGGACTATACTTACTAGGTCGCAGGCATCTCCGTCGATAAGCATATAATCCGTCACCACCACATCATAATCTTCTGATTCAAAGGCTCTCTTTCCTTCAGATACAGAGTTAACAAAGACACAGTCATATGAAAGGGCTTCCTTTCTAACAAAGCGTTCAAAGGCTATCTGCCCCATGTGATCATTCTGTACCAGTAATATTTTAGTTCTTTGAGTTTCCATGGCTCATACCTTGATCGAATGATGAAATCTTAACCGGATTTTGATTTTTTAGTGAACCGGCATCAGCGAGCGCATTCCCCGCTGCGCACCGTCGCCATCGCGGCTTTGGTGCGTCTGCGACTTGTCGAAGCGCAGTGAAGCTCCCGTTCAATCGGGGCAGCTGGTTAGTTAGTGCCCGACCGAAAACTGTTATTTTTCCCAATCTCTTCGTCAGGCTCAAATTATAATCCTCGAAATACTCAATGTATGGATGCCTGTCCCGCTGTATTTAAGCGGGGTGGTTATAATTTTCGCCTTCC
>JAFDHR010000240.1 GCA_019308645.1 Deltaproteobacteria bacterium | reverse complement strand
CCATTTTTTCTTACCTGTCCGCCCCACCATGCATCACTTATTCTTATAAAACCGATTAAAAGAATCATGGTTATATAAACCAACACCTTCTTCATTTTTGCCTCCTTGTACCTTGTTACTGTGCAAAATCCGTGCCAGGATTCAGGGCTAAGGGCGAAGGGCATGGGGCAAAGGGCGAAGAGAGATTCTTCGCTTCGCTCAGAATGACAGGGAGAAATGGAGAAGGGGGGAATGGGAGAAAAGTGGTTATCTCAGTTTGATTAATTTTTTTAGTTTTGAGAAATATGATGTTTTAATTTCTACAATATATATACCACTTGGGATTTTTGTATTGGTGTCGTCTCTTCCGCCCCACCTGTAGATTCCGGAAAAATGGTTGATATGTTTTATTCTGCAGCCGTTTATATCATAAATATTTAATATTGCCGGGATTCCTGCCTGAATTGGTGAAAATTCAATTTCCGTGGTAGATGAAAAAGGATTTGGTGAACAGATGACTTCAAATGAAACTTTCTTTAACCCAACACCTTCTTCACATATGCCGGTCAGGTTTTGATAAGTAGCATAGATGTTTCTTTCTCCAGTACGCCAGGATTTAAATGCAACCCAGATTCGATCAAAATACCCATCATAAATAATCCTGGGGTTATATCCATCTGAAGTATCAATAAGTTGAGGAGATAAAAGAGAATCGCCATTCCATATTGAATAGTACAAACGATAGTTGAATTGACTTAAACTGTCACAGAACACCAGCCATAAATTACCATTATTATCACAAGCCAACTCCGGTGTGCTTTCGTATTCATTGTTTATCCATAGAGTATCAACGGTACTTGTGGTTGTATAAAATCTTAAAAGGCAGACTGTACCATCCGCCTTTCGATAAGCACAATATAAGGAAGAATCAGTCAGTGATGCTTCAATAACTGCTGCTCTATAGTTCTGTCCAACATTTATGTCTCCTGCGATACAAAATTTAGTTTCCCATAAATCTCCATTAAACGTGCTGATTAGAAGCGAGTCGGTTATACCATAACTGCAAATCCAACATGCCCAGATGCTTCCATCAGCCGCAGTTGTCATATCAGTTGCATATGAGTCGGTATTCGGACGATCTGATACAGAATATCTATCTGACCAAACATTACCGTCGTAAAAACTATGATATATAGAATAATAACCCAATATGTCGGTTGACCAGATCACATTGTAATTACCAGTGCTGTCACCTGTCGCTACCGCACTGAAATTATCGTAGGGTTGAAATCCGGGAACAGCAATGGCTGTAGACCAGCTGCTATTACTGTAACGCTTTATCCATATTTCAGGAGACAACTCCCCTATCACCCAGATTTGATTACTCTTATCACGATCAAGATCTCTCAAATACATAACTAAGTTTTCAGGCATTATTGTATCGACACTTGAAAGTGAGTCGCCGTTGTAGTATCTGCCGAACACAAAAAATCGATTTGCCGGAAAATTTTGATAACTCCAGACAAACCAACATTCCCCCTGATTATCATTCATTAAAAACGGTGGACTGAACATACACATAGATGAATCTGGGGTAATTCTTATCGGCTCAATCCAGAGAAAAAGGAATGATAAAAAGATTTCCATTGTTTACGGAATTATAAATTTTTTAGAATCATAATGCAGACCTTCTTTGTCACTGAGTATGCAGAAATATGTTCCTGGGCTTAACTTTCTGCCTTTAGTATCTAAAGCCGACCATCGAAGATTATGGATTCCTGGTTTTTGCAGGCTGGCAGTACGGCTGTAGATGAATCGCCCACCTATGTCGTAAATCAGAAGATTTATTTTACTGAAGTATTTCGCTGTTACAATTATAAACTCGATGTAATCACCACGCACTTTAATCTCCTTTATGTAATGCTTGTCAGTTTGTATTCTATTATCTTCAAAATTGTGTGGTGAGTCAATATTTTTATTCACAACTTCTAATGTTCCCTCATATGGCCAATGTCGAGAAGCTCGTGCCGTTACATAAAGGATCCCGGTACTCTTGATGTTTAACGTAGCTGTCGCTTGTCCTTCGGTGTCCGTAATAACAATTTCTTGGACATCATTAGGTTTATAAAAACATACTATCGCTGCATAGACCGGACTGTTGTCGATTTCTTTCTTAACTATTACAGTAATTTGATTTTTTCCTTTATACAATTTTGCAGGGTGTTCTACTGTAAGTATGCTGTAATTATCATACCATCTTGTCAATTCAGGATCTCCATCAAGCCAGTAGACACGGGCATTGGTGTAAGCATACAAATTCCCAAATTCAATCATTAAGATCTTTGCTTTCCATAATCCTAGGCCAAAAGGATGACGCCATTTAAAGTAATAATTATTTGCACAAAAACCGCGCCACAAAGTTGTGTCCATTCGACATAAAAGATTATTAGGGGGTATTCCCATCCCCCAACATCTTTCTGTAGCACCAATTGCGGCAACCGCTCCTTTTTGCGGGGTTAATGTCCAAGCTTCAAGCATACACGGGGTACTATGTTGAATTGCTCCATTGTGACAACACATGTTTACCACTAATGGATATTCGTGTTCATTGTTCAAATGAGTTTGAATATCTTCAGTTGTCCAGAAAACATTTGAAGTTGTCTGGAGCCATTTGTCATGGAGACCGTGCCCAAAGTAATTAATGGTACCTTTACCGTAGTTATTTATTTGGTTGGAGACAAGAAATGGATTATTACATAACTCAGTAATACAATATGGGCCACCAATTATATCCCAAACCATTTCTTTTGCATTTTCCATGATACCGTCTTGGCCATGAAACAACCAACTATCACCGGGATACCATTCTGGTTCACCGGTCCGATATCTTTCATACCAGAAGATTTTATTAATAAACGTAGTAATATCGGCAACCGATTTAACATATAGGCGCCCAAGACTAATATCGGGGAATTCATCTGTCCCATGTATTAGAGAATAATAGTGGTCACTTGGATAATTGACCCCTGAAGAGGGGTCTAACCACTCTTCATAAAATGGTATATCATTTTCATCACCAATTAACAGTAGGGTATTATTCTGACCAACAATATAACAGTTCGTTTTGATGAAATTTCGTATAATGACCGTATCTGCAGGTTGTCCATTATATCCTGGAATTTGGGATAGTTTAAATACTTTTACTTTATAGCCACATTTGTTTCTCCAAAAAATGAATTGCTCAAGATATTGGAGATATTCGTCGGGTGCTAAAATATAGTAATTTACATCAGACCAATAAGGGCCACCTAAAGAGATAGGAGTA
This sequence comes from Deltaproteobacteria bacterium, assembly GCA_019308645.1. The sequence goes on along the minus strand of JAFDHR010000240.1, from coordinate 1,170 downwards.
TCTACTTGTGGAATGTAATTTAGTATAACATCTCGATAAAATAAATCCAATCTATCACTACGAATAATCGGCATCGGTGGTGTTATATTTGTCGTATCTGTCCCACTGAAATTGATTGTTACATTAATATCTTTATATACCTTTAGTTTTTTCTCTCTTGGATTAAATTGTAGTGGTGTAACTGTTAAAGTTACTATTCTGATATCAGCAAGAATTGCTGGATTGCTTACGGATATTATTTGGTTTGGGTACCATAAATCGCTATTGTACAGATCTAAATTTTTTAAAAAAATCGGTACTGTATCAGTTCGATAAGATGGTTGCTGGTATGGTATCAGATAATAATTATCTAAAATCGTATCTGAGATGATCTCGTAATTTACGGAGATGCCCGAAGAGGAAGGTATTTGGATTAATCCTTTTATTTGTGGAACCATGGGAAAACCAATACTGTCTTCAGAAAATTCTTGAGGTAAAACTACACAATGGAATGTTTCGTTTTCAATAATTGTATCAGTTTTAAGAAATCCGTGAATTTTAAGATTTAATTTAACATTATTCTGATTATTTTCAGTCACTTCAATTGTTGGTTCTTTTAAAGCTGGTGTTCCGTCGAGATTTATCCACGTTTCCGCCCAAATTATAGTAGAAAACCAATATCCAAAATAAAACAACCATGCATAACTCAAAAAGACTTTTTTCATTGTAAACTCTTTTACCCTATTACTGTGCAAAATCCGTGCCAGGTGGAGAATACTTGAAATTACGTGACTTTTATAAAAATCGCGAAATTTTTAGGTCAAAAAGTGCGACAAAATGTCGCACTTTTTGGGGTATCGGCAAACCGTTGTCAGATAAGCGTTTGCTGAAGGGTTAGTGCGACATTTTGTCACACTTTTTTGAGGTGTCGCACTTTTTTGCAATATCCCCCGAAATTACGGAAGATTTAGGTTTCAGGGGCTGTCGCACTTGGGAGAATGGGAGCGGTGCTGGAAGAGAGAGATTCTTCGTCCGCCTGCGGCGGACTCAGAATGACAGGAGAGATGGGGAAACGGAGAATGGAAGAAATGGAGAGCGGGCGAGGGATGAAAAAAGTGGAGAGGAGTCAGAATTCAGACCTCTTGACTTCACTGTAATAGTTATTATAATTTAATCAGAAGGAAGTATGTC
>JAFDHR010000239.1 GCA_019308645.1 Deltaproteobacteria bacterium | reverse complement strand
AAGTTTCAAATTGTAAGAGGAGAATTTATTTATGGCCCTTATAGAAGATCAGACATATCAACCGACAATATTGGTAATAGATGATGAAAAACGAATACGTGAAGGATGTTATAAGATACTCACAAAAGAAAACTGCCTGGTTGAGATGGCCGAAAACGGAGAAATGGGGCTCAAAATGCTTGATGAGAAACATTACGATATTATCCTTACAGATTTGATGATGCCAGGTATAGGAGGAATGGAGGTTTTAGCTAAGGTTCGGGAACAACACCCTGATTCTGTTTCAATCGTGATTACTGGCTTTGCAACTCTGGAACACTCTATCGAGGCAATGAAAAAGGGTGCCTTCGATTTTATACCGAAACCTTTTACACCGGATCAGTTAAGAGTTGTGGTCAGTAAGGCTATTCAAATGACCAGAACCCTGCAAGATATTGCTACAGAAAGAACCCGCCTTAAAACCATAGTTAACTATTTAGCTGGTGGCGTATTGGTAACTGATAAAAGTAAAAATATTATCCTCTATAACCCCACCTTACTGAAAATGTTAGGGTATGGAGGGGATACCCTCGATGATCAACCATTACATGCCCTCACTACAGATGAAAAATTAACCGGGATTATAGATGGTATCCTTGAATTGAATAAAGGTGAGTTCAAGGTTCTCAGCGCTGAGATAGAACCACATGAAAGAGGAGAAGAGCCATCTAATCAATTATATCTAAGGGCCCAGGCAGTACCCTTCCGGAACAGGTCAGGAGAGATCCTGGGTTCTGTAACAATCATCGATGATATAACCCATCTAAAACTATTAGATGAAATGAAGTCCGCCTTTGTTAACATGGTCTCCCACGAGATCAGAAGTCCTCTTACTACTATTTTAAGTCAGATCAAAATCCTCATGGATGGGCTGGCAGGCGAGTTAGGTCCCAAACAAGAAGATATACTTGGTAAAATGTCACGGAAGGTTAACGGTCTTGTTGAATTATCCAATGAACTCCTTGACCTTTCCCGGATAGAGGCAGGATTGATAGTTCAGGATAAGCAACCAGTGCAATTGATGGATATCCTCGAGGGTTTAGTGGAATTTATACAGGCCAGGGCAAAGGAGAAAAACATTTCCCTAACCCTAAAAAAAACCAATCTACCCCTTATTAATGCAGACATGAAAAGTATGGAGGAAGTTTTTAGCAATCTTATCACCAATGCTATCATCTATACCCCGGAAGGGGGGAAGGTAGATGTAATGGGGGAGGTTAAGGGAGATTTTGTGGGTATAAGTGTCAGTGATACCGGCTATGGTATTGCACCTGATGAGCTACCTCGGATCTTTAATAAGTTTTATAGGGCAAAAACTGAAAAAACTAGAAATATTGTAGGAACAGGGCTTGGCCTTCCTATTGTAAAGAGCATTGTGGAGGCACATAATGGAACTGTTAAGGTAGAGAGTGAAGAAGGGGTTGGGTCCACCTTTTATGTCCGTCTTCCAATATCATGAGCCTGAGATTACAGAACTTTTCTCCGCTTAGCTCCGCAATTGGAGTGATGCAGGAGTGGATTGCTGGAATGGTGGGATAAAAGCGGAAAAAATCAGTTTTTATTGACAAAAATTACTTCAACTCGCTGCATCCAAAGGAAGATATTATTACATCATTCCAGTATCTAATCATTTTCCCGTTTAGCGGGATGAGCCAAGCGAACTAAATTCAAATTAAAGTAATATTGTAAAAAGGTTATTTAGTATCTGAACGAAAACCTCGAAATATAGTTTTCAAGTCTTGACTTTAAATCTTAAATGCTTTGAAATTGTTTTGTTTTTTAATCCAAAATCTGCAATCCCTGCCCGACGGACGGCAGGCGGGCAAAATCCAAAATCGTGCCTGAACTGGCTTTTCGTTCAGGCACTATCTATATACGTATGATTATCCCCATTTGCTATGATTCTTGTTTTATCTCACCTGTAGCTGCTCTTTCAAGTCGATAGCGCTTCTCGCTTTTTCTGCAAAGCTCCCATATAATACACGATTGTTTATACTTACAATACGCACATGGATCTGTGCATGCCTCACAATTATCTAAACATTCCTGACAATATCCAATTCCCATCTTCTGGCATGTCACCCTTGCCTCTCTATCGGGGTGATAACGGCATTTCATAATAGAGTCACCTTACTATATCTACATGATCCGTTTAAATTCATAATCAGTTACCTTATCAGCCTTTGGCGTCTCTTTTGTAATATCAATTTCAAGATAAATGCGGTTTCCTTGCCTGAAGCCTATTTTCTCAAAAAATGGCAATTGCATATTATCAGACAGAGAAACAATAGTATAAACAGTATCTACATCTAATTTCAAAAATCGTTTTTTATAATCATCAAATAAGGCCCTTGCAACTCCCTTATGATGATAATCTGGGTGCACGCCTATGGTATGGATCCACCCCATATTTTCTGGCATTCCAAACTCCCTTGAGCCAATATCGCCCAGGATAAAACCTATCACATTTCCTTCAATCTCGGCTACACATGAACCTAAAAATCGTCCCTCTTTATTCTTTTGAAGTTCCCTTTTCCAATATCCTTCCCTTTTTAGACCAAGGTTTTTCTCTTCTATCTCAACTATTGCATCTACATCGGATTCCTTTATGCCCCTAATTACTATTTTTGATAAATCAAAATTCTCCATAATTTTTTCCTCCATATTTTGATGAATTCGTAAAAAGTCATATTCGGTTTTGTTGAGACTTTTTACGAGAGCATTAAACCAATGTTTTAAGTTGCTTTAGAATCTCAGTCCTCCTTTAAGAATGAGCTACCTCGTAGCCCCGCTCAAGCGGGATCTCGGCTACGCTCCGACAAGCTACGAGGTATCGAAAACCAGGAAAAGTATAAAGTAAGCTACAGGGAATGAACCCTTGTCCGCCTGGGGCGGATTCAATCCCTGATCTATAGTTTTTTGTTTAGAAATTTAAGGATGATCCCTATCCATAAGCTGTTTTAGAGCTTAAGCCTCTTCTTCCCAAAAAAAGTCAACCGCTGACCCATATTCATTTGCTCACAATACCTATTTACTTAAGCCCATTCACAAATTGCTCCACGACCCCGCCTTTCTAACTCAATGAGCCCCAAGCGCTTCAGGTGATTAAGTGAGAAATCACGTTCATAGGGCTGCAACTCTATCAAGCCTTCGAACATGAAGGATTTCATTTTTTTTGACCGCATCAATTTTTGATTCTTCCACTACCAGCACGGCGATAGTTTCACCAATCGCATTAAAAACTTCCAGCGAGTAGCCTGTTTCCTGTCCAGGTTCACCTTCGTGTTTTTCTACAATGGTGGCTAAATCACCTTCATGAAGTCCGTGTTCAGGGAAATCTTCCCTCAAAGATACGCGTGTGAAAAGCTGATATGCCATAATTATTCCTCCTTATCAGGAAATAGAGTGATAAATTTTGTTTGCTGAGATCTGTTCTCTTTTATCCAAATTGTGACGACACTGAGTGAAACATTATTTGGCCCCACAAGTTTGCCGCGAATTTCAAATAGATCCCCATAGGCTGTTTTGCGTACCAGTTCAGCCGCAATCGGTAATACCTGGTTACGAATATCTCCCAACAACCGCTGCCAGTTGTCCAGTAAGTAACCGGCCTGCGCCAAGAATCGAGATTTATCATTATCAGGTTGCCACTTCAAAAGATAGTCGGTGATTTTTTCTTGCGAGATAATTGACTTATCGGGTAGTTTCAATTTCTTGTGTTCTTTCGTAGTTTAACCAGACACTCATGAGATCGATCCAATCCAATCATATTCCTGAACGTGGCCATTTTCTATCTGTGCAATAATTGAGTTTATGTTCTGATGAATACACATAGCCTTTCGGCCACAACGAAGGATGAAAGAGCTTTTTGTTATTTGTGACTCTTTAAATTTAGGATTTAGGATGCCTTTTTATCTAGTTTCCAGTTTCCAGTTTCTTCCATATAAATGATAGAATACATGCTATCTTACCACCAATCAACGATTACTTTACAGAAGAGCTTCTGTGCAGGCCAATATTCTTTGGCTTTTAGGGAATTCCTCTCTGCATTGGCTTATTAGAATCAGTTTTCAGGGCAATTGTCAATAGATCGAGGGCCTGTCCGCCGTCATTTTTATCCGCCATTTTTCTGGCGGAATGGCGGACTGGCTTGAATTCTTTGGGGAGGAGGTTGTCGTATCAAGAATAAAGATTTGAGCCTAAAATTCAGACCAACGTTATATTTTAAGTTGTTTTATACTCTGCGCCTTAAATAATTGCGCATAGTTTTTTCAATGTCTTGTTCCCTGAAACCCAGTTATTAAAAACAAACTCGATTGCATCTGAAACACTTTCTAAAGAAGGGAAATACCGATTATGAACTGCAAGCCTTCGTGTGAGTTTCCAGACACGTTCAATGGGATTTAATTCGGGACTATAAGGGGGTAGAAACATCATTT